>JAOAJJ010000009.1 GCA_026414245.1 Candidatus Bathyarchaeota archaeon | reverse complement strand
CTCTTAACCTCCTCCAGCAGCCTATCTATGTTTGGCTCCTCACCCTCCTCGCATACTTGGAGGATGCCGAGCATGACTCCTTTCTCACGGAGCCTCTTCGTTAAGCGCCTAGTGTCTATACCATATATTCCCGGGATCCCTTCGCTTCCAAGCCATTCATCAAGCGTTCTCCTAGAAGCCCAGTGATGCGGTTTTTCACATAGCTCCTGGATCACTAGCCCAGTCACCTTAATCCCGACGGATTCAAATTTTACGGGGACGCCGAATTCATTGCAGTCGTATGCTGGGACACCATAATTTCCAATGAGCGGGTATGTTAATGTTAAAATCTGTCCATAGTATGATGGGTCTGTTAGGGACTCAGGGTAGCCAACCATGCCTGTCGAAAAGACAACTTCACCGGAAATCTTCCTAACGGCTCCAAAGCCCCTACCGATGAAGAATGACCCATCCTCGAGAACTAGAACCGCCTTACCGGCCTTCACGGCCTTCGTTTTTTCGGGTCTTTTTTCGCGCTTCAATGAACCCTTCCTCAAGCAAAAGCTAAACGAAAATTTAAACTTTATGGTTTTTGGGCTGCCTGGGAAGTGTATGTCTCGGCTATGGTGTTTAGTATGCTAATCGATTCTTTAATGCGCTTTCTAAGAGCCTCTACGCTGCTTTTATATTGGTTGAGCACAGTCCTTCTAGACGTGATCATCCTCTTAACTTCACTCCTAGAGGGGCCTCCTCTAGCGCTGTGGGATTCCACAAACCATGTTGGATCGGTTGCTCTCCGCAGTTCTTCAGCACTAACATGCACCGGTGAGGATGAGCTTAAAATCTCCTTTGAAATCTCCGCCAGCTTCTCGGGTGTAGCGTTGTGGAGGGTTTTCCCCTCGTTTATTAGGGCTTTAACTAATGCCCCTACGATCTTATGGGCTAGTCTAAATGGAATGTTATGGTTTCTGGCGAGCATGTTTGCGAGCTCAGTAGCCGTTAAAAAGCTTAGATAGGGCTTCTTTATGGCTTCCTCCTTAACCCTTATGCTCAAGATTAGATTTGACAGCATTATCAGCGATTCACGCATAATTCTGCATGCATCCCAGAGCTTAGGTGTGGCCTCCTGAAAGTCTAGATTATATGTTGATGGAAGACCCTTTAAGATCACTGAGGCAGCCGTGAAGTCGCCTATAATTAAACCCATTCTAGCCCTTATAACCTCAAGGATCTCCGGGTTCTTCTTTTGGGGCATTATGCTGCTCGTTGAGGTGAATTCGTCTGGAAGTTCTATTAAGTCAAACTCCATAGAAGACCATAAAATAAGGTCTTCGGCTAAGCGGCTTAAGTCAACAGCTATAATGGATAGGGCTGCCAAAACCTCAAGTAGAAAATCCCTCGAGCTAACAGCGTCAAGCGAGTTCTCCACAAGCCCATTAAAGCCCAACAGCTCCGCAACCCTCTCGCGGTTAATGGGGAAACTTGTTGTCGCCAGGGCTCCGGAGCCCATTGGGCACAGATTAACGCGCCCATAGGCGCTGAGCAGCCTCTCCAGGCTTCTTCCAAGAATATCAGATTGCGCCAGCAGATAATGGGCGAAGGTTGTCGGCTGGGCTGGCTGTAAATGAGTGTATCCGGGAATGATGGCGTCGATGTTCTTTTCAGCCGCCTCTATGAGAGATTTTTGAAGGTTAACGGTTAGCTCCATTATGTCGAGCAGCTCCTCCCTTAAAGCCATCCTTATGGCTGCAGCGACCTGATCGTTTCGGCTCTTAGCCAAATTGAGGTTTCCGCCAACATCCATCCCTAAGCTCTTTATAACCTCTTCCTCAACCAGCATGTGAACATCCTCGACGCCCGGTCTGGGGGTCAGCCTATCCTCTAGACCCGTTAGAGCCGCTAGAATCTTTGAGCCCTCCTCCGCGCATAATATCTTGTTCTCTATCAGCATTATTATGTGAGCCCTATTGATGTTCACAACATGTTTAGTTAGTTTAACGTCGCTTTCAATTGAGGAGGTAAACTCGATAATATCTTTCCTAGATCCTGTGAGCCTACCGCCCCGAAGCAGCTCAGACATCTTGTTTCAGCCCTTCCCAATCCTCTTAAGCGCCCTAGCAACCCTTGTTGGTAGACCCCAAAGCTCAATAAACCCGGCTGAAGAGGCTTGGTTGAAGGTTGTGTCAATATTATATGTGGCTAAATGTATGTCATAAAGCGAGTAAGGCGAAGAGCGCCCAACAACCAGCCCATTACCCTTAAAGAGCTTAACCCTAACCTCGCCGTTAACCCTCTCCTGAGTCTTATTGATGAATGCGTCTAAATCCTCCTTCAGCGGATCCATCCATAACCCAGCGTAAACGAGGTAAGCCCACTCAGCGTCAATATGCTGTTTGAAGAGAACTTCATGCCTAGTTAAGACTAGCTTCTCAAGGTCTTTATGCGCCTCTATTATAACTGTCGCAGCAGGACACTCATAGACTTCACGGGACTTTATCCCGACAAGGCGATCCTCCATATGGTCTATTCGTCCAACCCCATGCCTTCCAGCGATACTGTTGAGGCTCTCGATGAGATTGACGGGCTCCATGCTCCTACCGTTCAAGGCTACTGGAACACCGGACTCAAACTCTATGCTAACGTATTCCGGCTCATTGGGCGCCTTCTCCGGCGCAACTGTCCATTCAAATGCGTCTTCAGGCGGCTCCTTATCCGGGTGCTCAAGTAT
The DNA here is from genome assembly GCA_026414245.1 of Candidatus Bathyarchaeota archaeon. Classification (GTDB taxonomy): domain Archaea; phylum Thermoproteota; class Bathyarchaeia; order Bathyarchaeales; family DTEX01; genus DTEX01. The sequence continues at coordinate 13,537 of JAOAJJ010000009.1, read as the reverse complement.
CCCGCACTCTATTGAGCGGCCCCAAAGATTCTGGTCTATGCTGTAGGGTTTGCCTTTATCGACCAGGATAGGTATACCATGCTCCCTCGCGAAATCTATCTCAGCGTCCCGCGTCATATTCCACTCCCTGATGGGCGCTATAACCTTAAGGTTCGGGTTCAGTGCCTTAACGGAGACCTCTATGCGGACTTGGTCATTGCCCTTGCCAGTACACCCATGCGCAACGGCATCTGCATGCTCCCTTTCAGCAACCTCAACGAGTTTCGAGGCTATCAGCGGCCTTGAGAGCGCAGTGCTAACTGGATATTTGCCCTCATAGAGTGCGTTGGCTTTAATGGCGGGAAAAACATAGTTTCTGGCGAACTCGTCTTTAGCGTCGATTGAATAGTGCTTTAGAACTCCTAGCCTGTAGGCTTTTTCCTCAATAGCCTTTAAATCCTCTCTCTGGCCGACGTCGAGTGTTACGGTTATGACTTCGGCGCCATATTTTTCTTGGAGCCATTTTATGAGCACAGATGTGTCTAAGCCTCCCGAATAGGCTAAAACTATTCTCTTCACCAAATTTTTCAGCCGCTCCTCGAGGATTCTTTAACCATTGAAAGAGATAAGGGTTAAATATATGTGCTTTTTGACTGAAAACATGGCTTAAATAGGTTCTAAGTGACCGAAAATGGTCGAATTATCCCTGGCGAAGGTTGTTCAATACCTCATAGAGGGCGACCCATCGATCCAGGATGCTATCGAGAGGGGCTACGCTAACCTGAGCGCTGTGGCTCGCCTGCTGAAGCCTAAAGCCGAGGAGATATTGGGGAGGAGGGTTACTTTGGAGGGCATGGTTACCTCAGTTAAGCGTGTGAGGGTTAGGTTTAAGCCGCTGAAGGGGCAGCTGAAGGTTGTGGCTGATAGCATCATAACTATTAGAACGAGTTTAGCGAAAATATCCCTAGAGAAGACTAGAAGAAACCTTGAGAAGGCTAGGCTTATCTCAGCGGAGTTTCCGGAAGCATTCTTCCAGGTTCTTGAGGGCGCAACCACGCTTACCTTAATAACCGACCAGAGGATTTTCGAGGATGTCCGCCTTAAACTTGAGGTTTCTGAGATACTTGATGAGAAGAGGAATTTGGCGGCTGTGATAATTCAGAGCCCTAGGGAGATTGTTGATACCCCGGGCTGCATCACAATATTCTATAATGCCCTGTCGAGGAAGGGTATAAATATTGAGGAGACGATAAGCTGCTACACTGAGACCGTAATAGTGGTTAGGATGGAGGATTCTACGAGAGTTTACAGCATACTCGCGGATTTAGTTTTGGATGCCAGAAAAAGATTAGGTTTCACAAATTTTTAGTGCTCTCCCATGATGCTCTTTAACCTTTAAGGTTATATGCTAGGTGCTGAGCAGCAAGCCTTCAAGGAATCTTAGCCCACTGATTAATCCATCCTCTGGACTGAAGAATGGGTCTTCATGCTCGATGCTGAGCACATGTTTGTAGCCCACTTCTCTGAGAGCCGTAATATATGAGCGCCAGTTTATCCCACCCCAGCCCGGTATACGGTATCTCCACCAGCCTCTGCCTAGAACACCAACATATCTGAGCTTGAAGGGCAGTATCTCCGTGTCTTTAGCATGCGTGTGGTAGATTCTTTCACCGAACCTGTAGACGGCTTCAATATAATCTATCTGCTGCCAGAATAGGTGTGATGGATCAAAGTTTAAGCCCAAAGTTTTATCTGGAATGCTCTCAAAGGCGGCTTGAAAATGATCTAAACCCTGAAGGTTGGTTGCATACCAGTTCTCTAAAGCTATTTTCAAACCATGCTCCCTAGCCGCGTCAACGATGGGGCTGAAAACCCTTGGGAAATCCTCCCTTAAAGTCTGCATCTTATCCTTACCTTTAACTGGGCCGCCGGATAAAGTGCAGACTACTCCCACGTCTAGGGCTGATGCTGCTTCGATAACCTTTAATAGAAAATTCTGCTCGCCTTCATCCTCAAGTATTCTTATGCTGTAGAAGGCTAAACCCGATATCTTAAGGTCTCTTTCATGGAATAGACGCTTAACCTCGCCAGCTCCGCCAGCCAGAACCCTATTGACATCAACATGTTTTATGGTTGGCGAGACTAGAACCTCTAGACCCTTAAATCTGTTTTCAGAAGCCCATTCAACAATCTTCTCTAAGCTCCATTCTCTTAAGGGCGCTGTTAGGAAGCCCACAAACATATGCATGCACCCCTCCATATACCAGATAACTGGAATAAAGGCTTATAATGCTTAAAAATCTATTTGCGAGTCATTTTCCAGAAGAATTTGAAAAATATTTTTCATCAAAACAAAGCAAAAAACCTCATTTCTCTTTTTATCTTCGTTTATTGTGTCTTATGTTAACTTTGTTTGTGGTTCAATTTTTCGATACAACTTTTCTAAATACTCTTCATTCCAGTTTAGTAATACTCCCAGTTATTCTTCAAGGGTTCAAGTTTTGAAAAAGCGCGTGATTCTCCCCAGTTAGCAATAAATTTTGTCGGAACTAGATAGAGATCGAGTGTATCTATGTTGACACCAATTAAAAGATCGTTATGTTCAGTCGTATATTTGTACTTTTTAATATCAGGCTTATATATGCGATCTACTCCCCCTCTTGTTCCAGCGGTAAATTTTAAGCTTTTATGGGATGCCCTAATTTGGCATCGTAGAGGTATCACTTTTCCTCCAGGCTTCTCAAGAGCGTAAACTACTAGATCAAATGGCTCTCCTTTCAAAGCAACTAAAGAGACAATAAACCCCAGTCTCATTAAAATACCAGCCACAATAAATTGATGAGCATCACCAAGTACGGCTTCATATTTGCCCTTTAACCTTCCAGTAATGTTTAGATCTGTAATTTTTCCCATAGTTAACACCTAAATAGCTTACAATTTTTTCAAAATTACTAAATTCTCAGTCGGCGTCCTATTATCCCTTATACCGGTTGCTGGATTAATCTTATACGAGAATAGTCTTCGCGCTACGATCGTATCCATGAGTGTGGTTTCATGAATCCAGCCTAACGAAGAAAAATGTTCTGCAAAAATTTGATCTATTGGAACTGGGCTCCCCCTTATGCTTGCTCTACCAACAAATAGAAACATATAAGAAGACATCTTTTTCTGAAGGCGGGTTAATGCTCCAAGAACCCCCCAAAAGTAATTATCAAATATTTTTAGTAAGCGGTGTTCCTTAATTCGGCTTCGCCATTGCAAGTACGTCTGAGAGTATATAGGTTGCGGAGGTACATTTCTATAGGGAATTTCAAGCTTACTCAATCTATTAATGTAGTCCTCTGAAAAACCCAGCCAAAATAAGTCCATTTTGGCTTGTCGGATATATTCATGAGATTGTAAGTAGGGAGGAGAAGTTATTAGTATATCTTTTTCCTCTCTTAGATCTTCGCTTAGAGTATCTACGCCTCCTTTAACAATACTATTCACATCTTTAGGCGAATACTTTTGATATTCATGTATTCTTTCAAGAACAAGCGTTATCTCTTTTCTAAGCATTTGAAAGAAAACGGTTTTCCAATCAGACTTCAATAAAGACTTAATTCGTTGCTCAGATTTTGGAGACTTAGAAAGTTTTTGGCGTTGTATGTCATCATAGGAAAAGTAGCGAGTTACTTTTAGTAAGGGTATAACTAAAATATGCTTGATGTATTCATCCTCCAGAGAATGATAGAAACCCCAAACTTTAAACAAGAAAGGTAGAAAATCTTCAGGATACCAATAATAAAGATTTGACCATCGCGGAATAAATTCCTCTTTATAACACTCTATTTGATGAAGTAATGAAATTACTCCTATATTTTTTGGTTTTAGTGTAGCAACGGCATGTAAAACTTCTAAAAGCGGATTTAAATCCCAAAGTTCGTAGTCACAATCATAGATTCTTGCCACAACACCTACAGTACCATATCCAGCGAATGGATCAAATACTTTCATTTTTGGCCGGGCATAATTTTTCAGAATGAAAGATATTACTTGTGGAATAAACTTAGCTGGATAACGATAAAGTCCAAAAGTAGCATGAGTCGTAGAGGGGATTTCATTAACTAGCTTACGAAAGGATACACTTTTATATTTTCCTTCCCTCTCTAGCATTGTTTCATCATCCTTCTATTTTTACCCTTACGTTTCTAAAAACGTTTTTAGATTTATTTAAAGCAAAATTGGCTTTAGTATCGATAAACACTTTAGTCCTAGAATACAAAACTCTCTTGAAATGTTTACACCACATATGATTCTTAGCCTTCTTTTACATGTAATTCTTCTTTTTCTCGTTCTTTTAGCCTTTGAAGGGCATATTCTATAGCGTGAGTTCTATTCGCAAAGCGCTTTAACGCTACCAATTTATCAACCCATAAAAGTAGATCCTCATCGAGAGCTATGCTGGTCTTAACTTTTTTACCCATGAATACCCCTCAATACTCCATTTTACCAAAAGATATATATAAGTATTATTACTCAATAATACTGCAATGAGGAAAAAGGCTTTACTGTTACAAATAACAAGCTATAACTATTCTTTTGTTGCAGAGATAGGCGTATGGATTAATGAGAAAACTCTTTAAGGACTTTTATAGGAAAATACCCAATGAAATCATAACAAACATCATAAGAAAATTAGAAGAAAATATGATTTCCTTAGAAAAATAGAGAAAAGAAGGCATTATAATTTTTTCTTTATATTTAAAGCGCCGTTATAATTTCACAAATAACAATACCAGCTGTTGCTTTTATAGTTGTGAAAATTGTGATTTTTTGCCAAATTTCTTAGTTTCCAGAAACTATGATTCACGCCCTATGCTTTTAATCAGCTTTATTGCGCTTTTAATCTCATCTTTAAGTCTCACATTGTAGAGGGCTGCCGCAGGATGATATAATGGGATCACGTGCGCTCTTCTCCCCCAGAAATTCACCTCATATATCTTCCCCTGAACCTCGCTCATAGATTTAAACGATATACCTACCCTAGAGAAAATGTATGCTGTTGAATGCCTACCAAGCGTTACAATTATTTTAGGCCTTATTAAATCCAGCTGCCTCTCAAGATAGACGCTGCATGCAGCGATCTCCTCTAGGCGCGGGTCTCTATTGCCGGGAGGCCTACACTTTACAACATTAGTTATGTAGATTTCGTCTCTCGAGATAGAGTTTTCCCTGAGAATCTCGTCTAGAAGCTTTCCAGCCGAGCTGACGAAGGGCTTTCCCTTAATGTCCTCCCAGTATCCCGGGGCTTCGCCGATGAAAACTATTGAGGCGTTTATGTCTCCTTCGCCTAGAACCGGTTTTCTGCGATGTTTNCATAAGCTGCATCTTTTACATGCGTTAACCTCAAGCGTTAACTGCTGGAAAAATTTAGACTTGGTCTCCATCATCCCTGAAGCCATGCTCCCCACACTATTATCATCAGCCTTTCTACAAGATATTGATTAAAGATTGGCGATTAAGCGCCAGTATACGAGTCTACCCTCTCCCCTCTAGGAGAATTTTATCGGCTTCCGGCGTCATGGGATATTTATTCAACGCTAAACCGTGCACCATTTTATTGCCGATCTCTCCGCGATCAAAACTCTAAATAAATTATATTTTTCTCAGTCTTCCCTGAAAAGACCCTCATCACCAGCGCCGAGTGAAGCAGGATTACTGCCGCGAACAGGACATGTACGTTTTCGCTTAACTTCAGGTATTGGCTTAGAAAGATTAGGCTGTATGTTGGCGTTAAAAGCAGCGCTGAAAGGAGCATTGAAGCCCATCCCGCAAGCGCTGACGAGACGCCGCGGCGTTTACTCGCGAGAGACTTGATCATAACGTAGAGGTTAACTGAGCAGCCTACTATTGATGTCGAAGCCACTAAAACCAGCGCCATTAAAGGATTAATTCCATAGATAGCTGCTAGGATAAGTATTATCGCCGCCGGTATAGCTGAGGACACCATTATAAAATCGTAGAGTAGAGCCCTAATGATTGCGCGCATATTTGCGCCGGAGGTTATCGGCACCCAAAGGTTCTCGAAGTCCGATATTCTCCAATTGGAGATGAGTATCAGCGGCACTATGAGCGAGTAGGTGCCTAGGAAAAACATTATGAATACGGCTGGCTGAAAATTTGCGCTCTGCGGGTCTTGAGGAGAGTAGGCGCTGATTACGGCAGCTATAAACGATATTATAAGGTACATGAAGATGACTGTGAATAGGCTTCCTTCCCTAATCATGCGTATAAGCTCCTTCTTCATTAGGAAGGCGAGCAGCGATCTTGATTCAAGATTTAATGTTGGAAGCATGGGGACTCTAGAAAATATTTTAATGCTCCTCTCCATCTTTAATGCCTGCATACGTATTGATGCGTCGAACGGTGATACGAATGGAACCCGCCTTGTTAAGGGAAAGAAATTTTCTCTTGAAAATGCCGTGAAGAGGGAGGCTAGCAGTAGAAAGCATATTGATAGTCCTAGGAAATCTAGTGGTTGAAAACCTAAGCCGAATATTTCTCCAACAAGTATTTTAGCCAAGAGTGTTGAGGGGTATGGGAGTATGCTATATTTTAATGGAAGGTTGAGAGCTGAGCTGATCGATGGGAAGAGGAGGAGGAAAATCATGGCTGATATGGTTATCTTAGCTGAGAGATTTCTTTGAAGCGACATCATTATCGACAGGGATGATTTAAGTAGGAAAAGTAGGAAGACGAAGATGAGCATTGCTGAAAGGATAAGTATAGCTGAGCTGAAGGGTAAATTAAGCCATAATACGATTAGCGTGTAGATGGCGAATAACGGGTAGATGAAGACGAGTATAGTTGTTAAATCGGCAAGAATACTCGCAATTAAGAACTCTATAGGCTTTATGGGCGACGTGAAGACGAAGTTCTGCTCATGCTCAAACGCCGTATAGCCCCTAAAGGTTAGAAAGAGAATGAAAGCTGTGAGAAAACTTAGCCCAGCCGATAAAACCTCAATATAAGTCTCTATGTTAACTCCATTCTGCCTAACGGCATCAACAATCATAATCGAGAAGCTGAATGCGCTTGGAAGCAGGCTAAAAATGTAGACGAGCAGTAAGGCTAAATTAGCTTTAGATGCTCTAAATGCGCCGAAAAAAGATTTAATCTTAAACTTGTATAGGCTTAGGATTATGTTTAGCCTCATGATACCCCTCTTCTGGGAAAGCCGAAAATGCTTCTTTTCTTCTCAACGGTCTCCTCAACCGGCTGCTCCCTCGCCTCCTCCGTCAACTTAAGGAAGACCTCCTCCAATGTCGCGTTTTCTCCGCTCCTCGATATCTGCTTAAGGTCTTCCAGGTTTCCTGAGGCGATGTTCTGCCCCCTGTAAATTATCGCAACCCTGCTGCATATTCTCTCAGCCGTATCCAGCATATGCGTAGATATGAGCACTGTTTTGCCCTCGTCAACCCTTTCATTAAATAGCTCTTTAAGGATGTGCTGGCCTACGGGATCTATGCCGATGAATGGTTCATCGAGGATTAGCAGGTATGGGTCATGTATAAGCGCCGAGGCTATAGCGACCTTTTGTCGCATACCCCTTGAAAGCGAAACTATAAGCGCTCTCCTCTTCTCCCTAAGCTCGAAAAGGGAGATGAAATAGTTCATTCTCTCCCTAATCTTTTCGTTAGGAACCTCCTTAATTTTCCCAGAATACATGAGGAACTCTTCAACAGTTAAGTAGTCTGGCAGAGAAACCGATTCAGGAACATAACCTATGATCCTCTTATACTCGTATGGTTCTTCACCTATGTCTACGCCGTTAACCCTCACGACTCCCCTATCCATCTTTAATAAGCCAACTATTATTTTAAGCGTGGTTGTCTTCCCAGCTCCGTTTGGACCTATAAGCCCAAAAATCTCCCCTCTCTGAACATAAAGATTCAGACCTCTAAGCGCCTGAACACCGTCATAAGACTTCCATACATCCACCATCTCGATAATCGGGTTCATGGCTAATCCGCCACAATCATTTCTTATAGCCTAGCTTCCTTAGAAGACTTCTCCGCCACTCAACCCCCCTCTCGTCTTCGACACCTTTAGGCTTCAACCCGTCTATAACGCCCAATATGCCTCTCCCCTGATCCGTCTCCGCCACAACAACCTGTAGGGGGTTTGCGGTTGCAGCGTAAACTGTGCAGACCTCCGGAACCCTTTTTATGGCGTTAAGCACATTTATCGGGTATGCTCCACGCATAAATATGATGAAGGAGTGGCCGCAGCCGATCTTAAGCATGTTCTCTGCGGCAGCCTTCTTAAGCTCCTCATCGGTGCCTTCAACCCTAACTAGGCATTCGCCGCTGCTCTCGCAGAAGGCTAAGCCGAACTTTATACCTGGAACCGAGTTAACCATGGCTTCATAAATGTCTTCAACGGTCTTTATGAAGTGAGCCATACCGAGAATCACGTTACAGTCTTTCGGCATATCTATGCTCACGACTTTAATCTCAACCATCTTTCTCCACCGATTCATTAAAAGCCTAGATAAGTATTTATGCTATAGGTTCTCTTAACTATTTCCCCATGTAATCTTTAATGCTCCCCCACTGATCAAAGATTATTTCCAGTAGTCCGGGTAACCCCCTATGCACCGAGTAGAATATGTAGCATAGGTATATGCAGTTTGCGCATCGGCTATATTCTTTTCTAAGCCCCTTAATCCAGCCGCTCCCCCAGACCTTCGGCAAATCAAATATTGAGAATAAAGGCTCCCTACAATGGCAGCCTGAAACCCTACCCTCATGATCCACCACCAGAAAGCTCTCTAGGGCGGCGCATCTCCATATCCTCCGTCCGGTTAAAGCTAATTGCTTCACAGCTCTGAGGGTCTTCCCAGTTATATAGACATATTTATTCTCCTTCTTTATCTCCATCAGTTTATCGCAGACGGCAGCCAAAGCCTTCCCATCAGTTATCTCATACTCATTGTTCTTTCGACCTATGGAGAAGACGCCCTTATTTGGCTGATAATCATACGTGTATAAGCAATACCATACCGGGATTCCCCGTTCAGTGAAGTATTTTGTGAAGTCAATTATTTCGTGAAGGTTAATTTGGGATATTGTCGGCGAGACCCCGACATGGATACCCGCATCCCTAAGCTTCTCAATGGTCTCCATCGCCCTCCTCCAGGCGCCATTAACGCCTTTAATATAATCGTTTTTCTTCTCGTCTAATGTGTCTAGGGATACAGCTACAAAATCAACGTTTCTTAACGCTTCAATCTTGCCGGCTGCGATGCTCCCATTATCGTACACGGTTGTAATAAAATACTTGGATGCATACTCCAATATTTCGCCCATATCATCGCGGAGAAGCGGGTTTCCACCCGAGAAAACTATCTCTAAAACCCCTATATCGCGTAGAATATCTAGACCTCGCTTAACATCCTCCGTTGACAGCTCCTCAGAGCCCTGATCCATCCAGACAGCGCAGCCTCTACACCGGTAATTACACTTTCTGGTTATGAACCATTGAGCGTGGTATGTTCCAGGAGACTTTACTGCCCTTTTAGCTAAACTCAGGATTTTAGATTTTGATATCATGGCGAAGACCCTTTAACATTCTCATCTTACCGGCTCCCAAGACTTAGATAGCGTTCTATTAAATAGGAGGAGAAATATATAATTGCTTACCCATAGCCTAAGCACTCTTAAAAAACCCATGCGCTTAAATCTCCTCATGGACTCGTAAACCGTTAGATCGCTGAGGAAAAGTATTCTTCCGATTTTTGAGAGGCGGAAGGCTAAGTCATGATCCTCCAGGCATGGAAGCCTCTCATCGAACCCCCCAACCTTTAGGAAAGCCTCCCGCCTAACGGCTATAAACTCTCCCCTAGAATGCGGCTTAATATGTGAGAGCAAACGCAGCAGCAGATTATAGAATAGGAAGAAAGCTGAGAGGAAGGGGCTTGAACCCTTGGGCATAATGTTGCATGTAGCTCCAACAACTCTTTTATCCTCGAAGGCTAAGAGAACCCTATCAACGAAGCCCGGCGGCGGCTCAACATCAGCATCCATAAATATGATCACGTCGCCATTCGCCTTCAAAGCGCCGTAATTCCTCGCCCTGCCTATGCCACGCCTGTTAAGCACGTAAACTTTATCTGTGAAACTTTTAGCGGCTTCAACTGTTCCATCCGTGCTACCGCCGTCAACAACAATTATTTCTAGTCTTGGATTAACGCCAGCTATCTTCGCAAGCAATCTGCCAATATACTTTCCTTCCTGAAGGGTTGGGATCACCACCGAGGCTCTCAAGGGTTTTTTCTCCATCATAATGCCTTCATCTTTTCCGCATCTAATATTTAAATCGGAAAACTAAAGCTCTATAAAGATATCCCTAAAAATCACAAAATACTCCAAAGTATAGGTTTCTCTTAAATCAAGCCGGATTTAAGGAGAAGCGTTGGAGAGAAAGATCGATTTAACAGCTGATCCAGATTTATATCCAGTTTTGACCCGATTTTCTCTGAAGAATTATTCTCTTTTCATAGTTTCTTCTAACTCTTATTCTAGGCGCTTTGCCGGTTTTCGGTAGGGGTTCAATCTTCGGGGTTTGTGAGCGAACTTTTCCGGCTTTTGAAAGGCTACCGTGGGTTGGCATATTATTTTTCACCACCCTTTTAAGATATTATTTCCATGGTTCTGTTATTTATGTTTTTAGCAGGTGCAGAGAGCCCCCCTCCCCGCCAGCATAGGGCAATATGGCACTTAACCTCATCTCCAGTATCCGCTAGGATGAAGAATAAGCCGGACTCCGCCAACATTCTTGAGAAGATTTCCCTCGTGAACGCTTTCTTGAGACCAGTTATAATTATCTCCGAGGATTCTTTAGTCACTCTCAAAATTTCTTTCAGAGTTAACTTGGGGTTAGGCATATTCTGAAGCATTGTTATGGCGAAGACTCTATCGAAAACGTGGTCTTTAAACGGTAAGAAGTCTGCGTCAGCCCTGACTAAATCCACTGTTCTCAGTTTTCTTCTCCTAACAAGATTCTTCGCTCTTCTAAGAACCCCTATAGAGATGTCGGCTCCAACTATAAGCCCACTTGAATCGGCGATATACTCAAAGAGTAGCCCTGACCCGCAGCCGATATCCAGGATTATGCCGCCTGATTTAATGCCAAAGTTTTTTAGGATCTCATTGATCTTCAGGTTCTGCTCATATCTGTATAGCATATCATAAATCTTCGCAATCTTATCATAGTATCTGGCTGTCTCACGTTTTATTCTCCAGTATTCTGAGCTAGACATAACTAGACTAAAATTATTTATCTTTAAGCGCCTCTAAAAGATTTTTTGGCGAACCATATTGCGTCATGGGAAGCCCGCTACTATAAGCGAGAACCCGAGTTTAGACGAGGCTGAAGATATCCTAAATAAAGCCTTTAGCGAGCGGAGAACAGTTTTAATCGTTGGAAACTGCTGGGTTGAGTATCAGGGTAGAGCTAGCTCCATGCTTAAGCCGGGCGAGAGGATAGCGATAGTTAAGGAGGATGGCTCAGTCCTGATTCATAGATCTAGGGGATATGAGCCGGTTAATTGGCAGCCTCCAGGCTGCATCCTCCAAGCGCAGAGGGGTGAAGGATGCCTCACCATAGTGTCTGTGAGGAGGAGCCCGAGGGAGACTGTGAAAATATTCTTCGATAAAATACTCTTTCTCTCCGTTCTCGAGCTGAAGGATGAGGGCGAGTTCTCGCTCTACGCAAGCGAGGAGGATATGCGTAGAGCGATTCTCATGGAGCCCTCAATTATTGAGGACGGCTTCAAGCCGGTTGAATATGAGAAGAAGATCGAGCCCGGCTTCATAGATGTCTACGGGGTAGACAGGGAAGGACGCATGGTTGTCGTCGAGATAAAGCGTAGGACAGCCGGCAAGGAGGCTGTGCTTCAGCTGGCTAAGTATGTTGAGGCGTTAAGGGCTGATCTGGGTCAGGAGGTGAGGGGGATATTGGCTGCACCGGATATATCAAGGGAGGCTGGTAAACTCTTAATCTCATTGGGTTTAAGCTTTAAGCGGGTTGATCCGAGGAGATGCTCCCAGATTCTTTCTAGAATAGGTGGGGGAGCCGGGGAGAAGAAAATAATGGATTTTCTTTAATGATGTGTTGAGCTAGTCTTCAAGTGAAGTCAATAGGTTAACTATCTTCGAGGCTAGAGAAACTATTCTATCTGTCTCCTCGAGGATAGCGGTGTCCCCGTAGGTCTCCAGTATATGCTCCAGCCGCTTTATCGACTTCTCTAAGCTTACTAGGCATCTTATAATCGGGTTCTCCGGCTGGGTTTCGCTCTCAACGGTCTCCTCAACTATCTTCTCTATGAAGAATGGTTCCCCAAGGCTATAGTATACTGCAGCCTGGGCTTTTCTTAAAGCGTCAACCGCTAAGCTGAGCGCCCTCCTATCCCTCTTCGCCATCTTAATCTCATCCATAGCTTCCCTCAGGTAGCGTAGAGCCCATCCCTTCTGATATTCATCCAACAGCAATTTTTCCCCCACGCGGCGATAGTCTCCTTATCCCTCACCTAACTGTTTTTCAGGCTTATCCATCTTCTGCATCTGGTTTATGGAGGCGAGCCTCGTTATGTAGCCTGCAATGCTGTTTCTAAGCCTGCTGGATGGGATGAACGCTATTTCAGATAAAATCTTCTTGTTCTCCTCAAAATTAGCTGTAAACTTATCCGGATACTTTCTAATCAATTCGCGAGCTATCCTCTTAACCTTTTCTGGACGTACGTTCCCCAAGCGCATCAGCCTTTCCACGCTAGTTCACATTACATTATGCTCCAATATATGAATATTATCGTTAAATCCCCCACTTTCCACGACTAAAACAATACATGTAAAAAATTGAGTGCCAAAAATTCAAAAATTAAGGTTAAAGGTTATAGAAAGGCTTTTCTAATGGAAAACCAAAAAATAAATATTGTATTTAACTCTAAATAATTGAAAGAGGGAAGTATTATGGGCGAATTAGCCATTGCAGCCATGCATAGGATCTGTAAGAAGGCGGGTGCTGAGAGGGTAAGCGAATCAGCCGCAATGCAGCTGGCTAAAGTTCTGGAGGAGATAGGCATAAAAATTAGTAGGGAAGCAGTAGACTTCGCAATGCACGCCGGCAGAAAAACCGTGAAAGCAGAAGACATAGAGATAGCCGCCAAAAAAGTCTTAAGCAGATAAAAACAGGCGCAACATTAACAACCCCTCCCCCTATTTATCATCCAATAAAGGCTTACTGGAGAAAATGATGCAGACGCATGTGAATCTTTAAAGATTGGATCTTATGGATAGGCATTAAACTTCAAATAAATAATGTTAGAATTTAATATTTGTGGGATCCCTCGTTGATCGTCGCCATGATCAATGACTTCGCCTTAGTCTTTGTATCAGAATATTTTATCTTTAGAATTAGATTAAAGTAATTATGTGAGAAAATATGAGAGTATGCGTGGTGCATAATACCCTAAATTCTGTTGGTGGTGGAGAGAGAGTTTGCATTGCTGTTATTG
>JAOAJJ010000100.1 GCA_026414245.1 Candidatus Bathyarchaeota archaeon | reverse complement strand
CCTCCCTAACGCTCTGCAGCATTTCAGCTATAAGGGACTCTTTCGGATTAGCTTCACGCTCACTAACTATTACTCCATCTCTAATAGTATATATTTTCTCCATGCAGTTCGCAACCTCCGGGTCATGTGTCACAATTATTATTGAATGACCTTCTTTATTCAGACCCAGGAATGTTTCAACAACAACTCTAGCTGAGCCCCTATCCAGGTTCCCTGTAGGCTCATCGGCGAGAATTATCGGCGGGTTGCCGACGATCGCTCTGGCAATAGCGACCCTCTGCTGCTGTCCACCGGAAAGCTGGGTTGGTTTCTTTCTTAACCAGCTTAAATCCCCTCCAACCTTAAATATAGCCTCCTTAACCATCCCAGCCCTAACACTACGTGGGATCCCCCTAGGTATCAGCGGCAGCTCCACATTCTCGAAGACTGTCAGCCTATTAATTAAATTAAAAGTTTGAAAAACGAAGCCGATCCTCCTATTTCTAAGATTAGCAAGATCCTTATCGCTAAGCCTTGAGATATCCCTCCCCTCAAAAAATATTTTTCCCCCAGTTGGCCTATCCAAGAGCCCAAGCATATTGAGAAGCGTAGTCTTACCGGAGCCTGAAGGACCCATTATAGCCGCTAGATCCCCCTCATAAACTCTAAACGTGACAGATTTAAGGGCCAAGGTGGAAAACTCGCCGACCCTATACTCTTTACTGACATCTATCAGCTCTATCAGCGCCCTTTTCGATGTGACCATCAGCCTTCACTCAACATAGCTACTGCCTAACTATAAACTATATTAGTCACCACGGAAATTTTAATATGTCGGAAATAAACATATCGGAAATCGCTATATTTAATAGCGTGGCGACCCATAGGGATTGTTTCACCATGGTGGAGAGTGAAAGCCCTAGGGTAATTAAAGAGCGGCTGAAGAGGGGTTATCTAAAGCTAGCAATACTATACACGTTACTGAGGGGTCCGACACATGGATACGACATAATCAAGAAGATAAGGGAGAACACTTTCGGTCTCCTCTCCCCCAGCGCCGGATCCCTTTACCCATCCCTAAAAGAGCTTGAGGATAATGGGTTTATTAGGGGAGAGTGGCATGAGGGGAAGAGAAAGGTGAAGGTCTATACTATAACAGAGAGGGGCAAGGAAGTTTTTAGGGAAATTGTCGAAAAATACTTCAGTCTAGCCTCAACTATCAGAAGGTGGCTTTTCGAGAGCCTCGCCCCAATACACGCAGTCGGAGACTACGCTATGACCCCGGAGCTCATGCAACGCGCGGTAAAACTTATACTTTTGGGTGAGGAGGCTCCTGTGGAGGAGAGGATAGCGTTTTTAAAGGATTTTAGGGATAGCCTTAAGAGGATCGATGAGGCGATAGTTAGGCTGATCGCCAATATTGATAGAAGGATAAGAGAGTTAGAGGCTGATTTAAGCTGATTTAGGTAAGGGCTCTTCCCACCGCTTGTGGAAGAAAGGTTATAATTAGCTTTTGAGATTTAACCTTTAATTGGATCCCGAGGTTTATTTAATGGGGGAGAACCTGGCGTATCCGCTTAAACCTGAGGTGATTAGAGCGTATTATAGGCAGGGCTATAGGTTCGCTGGAAAACACCTTCACAGCGCTGTAAAAATATGTAAGTGGACTAAGGAGAGCCTCAGATCTAACAGGGTCTGCTATAAGGAGCTATGGTATCCGCCGGTGCAGAGCCATAGATGTATGCAGATGACGCCTTATTTCGGCTGCAACTGCCACTGTCTACACTGCTGGAGAATGCACTCCGGCGATAGGGAGGGGCTGGTTTGGAAGGAGTTTCCGCTGGAAACAGAGGAGTTTGATGAGCCGGCTGAAATAATTGATGAGTTAATTGAAAGGAGGAGAGAACTCCTCTCAGGCTGGAGGGGAAACCCGAAGGTTGATGTAAGGAAGCTTGAGGAATCTCTGAGACCAACCATGATGACCATGAGCTTAACCGGCGAGCCAACGCTCTACCCGAGGCTTTCCGATCTCATAGCTGAAGCCGAAAAGAGGGGGATGATAACCTTCCTGGTGACAAATGGAATAATGCCTGAAGCGCTGGAGAGAATGGATCGGTTACCATTCCAGCTATACGTTAGCGTGCTGGCGCCGGATAAAGATAACTATATCAGGGTTGCCAGACCGCTTATTAAAGATGCTTGGGAGCGCTTAAATAAGACCTTGGAGCTTCTTCCAAGCCTGGAGACTCGTAGGGTTTTAAGGTTCACGGTTATTAAGGGCTGGAACACGCAGAATATCGAGGCTTACTCGAAGATGGTTGAGAAGAGTAAGCCGGATTTTATTGAGGTTAAGGCGTATGAATGGGTTGGGCAGAGCCGTGAGAGGCTGCCGAGGGAAGCCATGCCATACATGAGTGACGTGGAAGATTTCGCCCGCAGAATTGCGGATTCAACTGGATACAGTATTAAAGGTAGATATGTGCCAAGCGGCGCAGTTCTTCTCGCCTAGCCCCAGGGATAGTTTTCCGGATTAAGCATTAAGCGTAAAACGTAAGAGCGTGAATCACATTATATTTCTTTATACCGATGCAAGTATCTAGCAGATGCTGTTAACTGTTCCGGAGGTGTTAACATGGTAGGTAAAAAGAAGATTCAGGAGTATGAGGAGAAGATAAAGCAGGCTTTAGCGATCCTAAGCCAGGTTTCCGAGGATACCACAACCCCAAGAAACATTAGGAGGACTGCTAAAGAAGCCATAGACATGCTCCAATCAACCCAGTATACTCTCGGCATCAGGGCTTCAAACGCCATATCCATAATAGACGAAATACTGCAGGATCCGAATATGCCACCCTACACCCGCGTAAGGCTATGGAGCGTGATGAGCCTACTTGAGGGAATAAAAGATTAGTGTGGTGGAAGAATGCCTAGGGAACTGGTAGCTACAGAGCCGAGGAAGCCGGTTTTAGTAGAATATGAGGAGCCTCCACTTAAACCGAACCAAGTGAGGATTAAAAGCACCTTCTCGGCGGAGAAGCATGGAACCACACTACTGATTTATAGGGGGCTATCGCCCTTTTCTGAGAAAGCCTTTGACCCTAGCACAGGGCTATTTATGCCTAGATGTGAGGGTAGAGGTTGGTCCATCTCATTTCCAATTAAGCTAGGCAATATGACTGTCGGCATCGTGACTGAAGTAGGAAGCCAGGTTAAGAGGTTCAGGATTGGGGATAGGGTTTACGGATACTTGCCGATCCGTGAAACACACACTGTGAATGAAGAGAATGTGAATCCAGCTCCGCCTGAGCTCAGCGATGAGGAGATAGTCTGCATTGATCCTGCTGTAGTCGCCTTAATGGCTGTTCGTGAGGGGCATGTTAGGATCGGCGACACTGTAGCTGTTTTCGGGCTTGGCGCAATAGGGCTTATGACCGTCCAGATGGCTAAGCTCTCTGGAGCACTACTCATAATAGGCGTCGAGCCGGTGGAGAGGAGGAGAAAATTAGCTGAGCAATATGGAGCTGACATAACTCTAAACCCGAATGAGTGTGACGCTGGACTAGAAATTAAGAAGGTTACCGGTTGGAAGGGTGTGGATGTATCTATCGAGACAAGCGGATCCTACTCAGCCCTACATCACTCTATTAGGGGGACAGGATACGGTGGAACAATAGTGCCGGTCTCATGGTATCATGGCGAAGCGAGGGGATTAAATCTAGGCGAAGAATGGCACTTCAATAGGCAGATAATGGTTTCAGGCGCTCGGGTTGAGAGCGAACCCTACAGGGACTACCCGCTATGGGATAGAAAGAGGATTTATGAGGCTGTGATAAATCTGTTTAAGCGGAAGCTTTTAAGAGTCGATGGGATTCTCTCACCGATAGTGCGCTTCGAGGATGTTGCTGAAGCCTATAGGTTAATTGATGAGAGACCGGAGGAAACGATTAAATTGGGCGTTAAATACAGTTAAATTAATCTATGGAAGATTGAGAGAAGGTTTTCGCCTAATGTTTAAGCGTGAAGCAATGCTATACGAGAAGCTCCAGGACGACAGGGTTAGATGCAACCTCTGCGCCCGCAGATGCACCATATCCAGCGGCGGAACGGGGTTCTGCGGGGTTAGGAAAAACGAGGGGGGAAAACTCTACTCGCTGAATTACGCTATAGCATGTGCAGCTAACGTTGATCCAATCGGCAAGAAGCCGCTTTCCCACTTTCATCCCGGAGCCCTCGTGATGTCGATAGCGACCGTCGGATGCAATTTCAGATGCCAATTCTGCGATAATTGGAGTATAAGTCAGGAAAGCGACATCGTGGGCAGAAGGTTTCCGCCTGAAGATGTTGTTAAGGCTACGATTGAGAATGGATGCCATGGGATAAGCTACACTTATACCGAGCCAACAATCTTTTTTGAGTACGCCTACGACACCGCTATCCTAGCCCACGAGCGGGGGCTATTTAACACCTTCGTCACAAACGGCTACATGACCCCTGAAGCGGTTGAAACCATTGCACCGTATCTGGATGCTGCTACAGTTGATTTTAAGGGTGGAGGAGACCTAGAGTTCTATAAAAAGTTTTCCATGGTTCCATCGGTTGAGCCGATCTTTGAGGCTCTTAAGGAGATGAGGAGGAGAAACATACATATTGAGGTAACGAACCTCGTTGTTCCGAAAATAGGCGATTCCATAGAGAGGATAAGGGAGCTCGCCTCATGGATTAAGGAGAATCTGGGCGAGGATACGC
>JAOAJJ010000099.1 GCA_026414245.1 Candidatus Bathyarchaeota archaeon | reverse complement strand
CGTCGATTTAGAAGATAAACCAACCGTGGAGGAAGTTAAGGAGGCTTTCAGAAACTTCATAGGTGAACCACAGAAGCTTAAGCTTCCCACAGCGCCCGAAAGACCAATAATTGTTAGAGATGAAGTCGATAGACCGCAGCCTAGACTTGATAGGGATGCAGGTGGAGGAATGAGCATCACAGTTGGACGGATACGCAGCGACCCAGTTATGTCGATAAAATATCTTTGCCTAGGCCATAATACTATTAGAGGGGCGGCTGGCGCTGGAATACTAAGCGCTGAATTAATGGTTGCGGAAGGATATATTTAGCGGAGCTGTCAAGTGGTAGATTTATGGTTTTTTTACATAAATTTCTAGAGAATAGGGGAGGCATACTTTACATAGATGGCGTATCAGCTGTAGAGCTTGCCGATAGATTCGATACTCCACTATATGTGTTGATTGAGAACCGTATACGTGAGAATTTCCGAGAACTGAAGGGGGCGCTGCTCAAACACTATGATAAAATTAGAATCTATTACTCCGCTAAAGCTAACACCAGCCTAGCGGTTCTAAAGATTCTGAATAATGAGGGCGCCTACCTAGACGCCGTTAGCCCCGGAGAAGTATTTTTAGCACTTAAGGCCGGGTTTAAGCCGGAGAGGATTCTCTTCACAGGGACGAATGTTAGGGATGATGAGATTAAGTTTCTCGTGGATTCCGGCGTCATAATCAACGTTGACTCTCTATCTCAACTCAGAAGGCTCCTTAAGATTCACATTCCAGAAGTTTTATCTGTGAGAGTTAATCCGGAAATCGGTGCTGGACACCATGAACATGTGATTACAGCCGGCAGAAACTCGAAGTTCGGCATTTGGGAGACAGATATCTTCGAAGCCTATAAAATGGCGCTTAGTGCAGGGGTGAAGCGCTTCGGTATACATATGCATATAGGATCAGGGATATTAGACATTGAGCCGTTTCTATTAGCCGCTGAGAAGATGCTTAAAATAGCCGATCAGGTTCATAAGAAGCTTAACGTAACATTTGAATTTATGGATTTTGGTGGAGGGATAGGAGTCCCATATAAGCCCAATGAGAAACCACTAAACATAGATGAATTCGCCAGCAAAATGCTCACCTTATTTAAGAGATTTATCGCAGAGAACCGTTTAGGGGAACCATTCTTCTGCATTGAGCCCGGTCGATTTATCGTCTGCGACGCCGGAGTGCTTTTAACCAGAGTTAACACATTAAAAATCACGCCCTTTAAAAAGTTCATCGGCGTAGACGCTGGATTTAACACGCTGATTCGGCCAGCGATTTACGGGTCATATCATCCAATAATTGTCGCGAACAACCTCAATGGTTTAGAAAAAGAAACATATGATGTGGCCGGTCCACTCTGCGAGTCCGGCGACATATTGGCTAGAGATAGAAGACTTCCAGAGGTTTATGAAGGTGACTTGCTGGCGATATTAAATGCCGGCGCCTACGGCTTTTCAATGAGCTCCCAATATAATTCTAGGCCCAGATGCGCTGAGGTTTTAGTTAAGGATAGTAGATGCGCGTTGATAAGGGAAAGGGAGTCTCTTGAGGATTTAAGTAGAGGGCAGAGGCTACCAGATTGGTTGAAGTAGGGACTTACCTATACAAAAATATGCTTCAGTAAAAATAGCGCCATAATTTGTTAAAAACGCGTTATTTACAATTAACTCGCATCTTATCAAGTATGAGGTAGGATAAATCATTAACCACCTTTAAAGAGGTCATCTATAACTTTACATGCCGCTTCTACCAAAATTTTGCCAGCATCCCGCTCAACGATGCATACTGGCAGGTTTACTTCGTATCCACCCTCACTAAATGATTCTTCTGTCGGTATGTATCCCAGCAGATTATTAGCGCATCCAACAACCATGGTTACATAGTCCCTTGAATATGATTTTATCGCTAAACCTAGATCCACGAACACTTCGCCAGGCAATAGAACCGCCACAAAATTCCCAATTTTAAATCCCTGAACCTCCACATCGGCGAGCCCTTGGGGAAATGTTGTTTGAATGAATTTAAGGTATCTAGCCGATAACAGCTTAAATATGGTTTCTTCCGCATCCTTGCCGCTTGCCCTCTTAAACTCATCTTCGATCTTATCTATATAGTCCTCTGTAATCTCCGGGATGGGTCTAAGTCTAACTTTGACTCTCCTATATGCGAAAGATAGTGTTAAGTCTCCTTTACACTCAATAGAATTCAGAATCTTTATGGCTTCTCCACCTATAGCTCTACCCATTCGAATAGCGTCCTCAAATCTACCTATGCTTCTATCATAAACCCTATCAATTCTTGTTCCAAGAGTTAGAGGATTTATATCTCCAAACGCCCCGTTAAGGAACAGGCATACGCCGCCCTCTATGGCTTCAACTGTTCTAGAAACGTAGCCCGGATAGTCGCCGGAAATCATGTAATTGTTTGCGCCTAAGACAACAGCATGACAAGTGTAATTTACTAGGGCAGATATCAGTCTCCCTTCATAGTCCTCAAATCTAAGGGCTATAAGCTCCTCATCACGTGTTCCCGCATCGGGCTTCCTCCTATTAATTGTCCATCCTTTAACCTCACCTCTCCCATAGCCAGCTCTAGCCCTTCTCTTGGAATTAAATGCTCTAATAATTCCGGAAGATACCAGCCCCGGTAGAAGATTTAGGTATTCCTCAAGAAAGGAGTACCGCCGAACCATATGAAAGCCCACTATGGATGGGCCTGAATGATTATGGACAGCTACAACGGCTATGCTCTCTTTCTGAAAACCAGTCTCTCTCGACACTATTTCCCTAACTTTTTCGGTTAAATCTCTAGTTGCGTAAAGAAGATCTATGGAAACTAGCGCCAAACCATGTTCTTCACTATTAATGGTTACACATCTAGCATATAGGTGATCATGAATCCCCTGAGACGGCTTATCCCTAGACGCGTAGCCATCCAATGGGACGCCTATCGGCGGGGTAATTCTAACTTTCGACGCACCCACCTCCAGCATTTTCTCAACCCCTCACCCTACGAAAAATTTAATCTTGTAAAGATCAAGCTTTGTGAAAGCTTCAGCGTCGGCAAAACCTATCTATGATCTCTGAAACTCTTTTTACTCTTGTTTCATCAGATGGCGGAGGGAGCTCATCTGATATACCTAACACTAAATTATTCCGAAACATAGAGATTATCTTCATCACAAACTCGTCGAATTTCTCTAGATTTATTGCCTCCGGTATGAAGAATATGTATGGTATTCCATCCAATATAACCATGTCCTCACCTATATACCCTTTAATGTCTTCTAGAGTCATATCTCCCACAGGTTTAACTGTTAATGCTTCGATTCCATCTAAACCCGACTCTTTTAGTAACGGTAGGAGGGGTTTAGCATATCCGTCAACATGTATATGCACATATTTGCCACTCCTATGCAGGTAGTCCGCTCTCTCACGATAATATGGCAAGCAATACTTTTCGAAAATCTTCGGCGGCGTCATTCTGACATCTATATTTTCACCTAAGTTGAAGATTTTAATGGGGGTGTGAACCATAACCTCATAAAACTTGTCATTATAAGCCTTAGCTACCTTCATGAAGTCCTCGATCTCCCTTTTATATCTGAGCAGATAACTCATAGTTCTTTCTAAACCCATATATTCCAGTATAAGCTTCTGGTATGGCGATCTTGGAAAGAAATATGAGAGTAGCCCTTGACCCCCTAGCTCCCTTTCCATCTTAACATATATTTCTCCGTCGAATTCAACCTTAGCGTTCTCCAGAATATACTCTAAGGGTTTAAGGTCGTCCAGGCTCTTAACTGGATATTCTATTATCCTAGATGTTATCCCAATATCGTCTTTCTGGTTAACCTGCCTTAATGTACCCTTAGGCGTCTTAAACATGGTGACGACTTTTCCATCCTCCCTAACAATAGTATTAATTTCAATATCGCCGGTGTACGATACCTTCACGAAGCTATCCGTAAAGTATCCAGAATAGCATCTCCAGCTAGCGCCCCACCTCAAGCATATATCGAGTAAACTCATGCCCCTATATTCTATGGGTAAAGTATTCTTAGCATAATTATAATGGTACCAGAACTCATGCCTAATGTTCCATGGAACCTTATCGCTTCCCTTATCCTCAAAAACGGCGAGAATCCTCTCATAAGGAGTTTTATCAGCCACCATTAAGGCCACCATAATTGAAAAAGTATTTAATCCATATAAGAATTATAGTATCAAGAGCCGTTAGAATTCTGGGATACGTGAATGGATAAGATTGAAAGAGTTTATAGGGCTCTAAGCATTGAGGAGTCGGATAAAGTGCCTAAAGGAGAGCTTCAAATACACGATGAACTTGTGTCAGCCTTATTGGGTGAGCCGGTAACAGACTGGTTTAAAGCCCATGTTAAAGTTAGAAAAATGTTAAACATGGATTTAGTGAACGTCGGCCTCAACGGTGTGCCCAAGATTGAATTAATCGGTAGAACCGGGGAGGGCTATCCCATATATAGGGATTATTTTGGTAACGAGTGGGTTGAAAGCGGAAAAACTAAAGCTTACTTGAAATACGCATTAAGTGGACCGGAAGATTTTAGGGACTTTAGTATGCCGCCTATCTCGCTATACAATGCTAGCAGCGTTGAGAAATGGTCTAAAGAGACAGATCTATGCGTTTTCGCACAGGTTGGTGGAGCCTTCGATTCAGTGTATCCTTTGATGGGTTTAACTGGCTACATAAAGGCGCTCTATCAATACCCGCATCTACTCAAAAAAGTTATCGAAGAAGTCCACAGATTCGAGCTGGAGAGCAT
>JAOAJJ010000098.1 GCA_026414245.1 Candidatus Bathyarchaeota archaeon | reverse complement strand
CCATTATCAAGGGCAAGATGTTAAGCAGGAAGAGATATTTTATGCGGACATAAATGGCGTGCGTGAGGAGATAGGAAAAATGATGGAGAAGATGTTGCGTGGGACTAGATTAATCAAAAATCTACCATTAGGCATTATAACCGAACCGATAGAAACAGAACTTGAAGGGAGAAAGTATCGCTTTGAGCGCTGGGTGAGCATTAATAAAATTAATGAAAATGAATATGAGATCTGTTATCCTTTAGATATGAATGTGATTTTTTCCTTGAGAGAAGTGCTTGCGAAGGTGCCTTTCTTGAAAAAAATGCAAATAATCAATTCTATTATGAAGCGGGATTTGGGGGAAGTCTGCCTATTAAATGAGAACCGGTTTATAGACGGGTTGAAAAAATTTACTTTCAAAGAGATGGGGCTGACTGAAAGCGACTATGAAATAAGACGAGAAAACATAGAAATTAGTTTATAGTTTCAATGGCGGGCATAAGCCTTAACATAGCTGCTGGTTGCGTATATAAAATGAAAAAAAAGGCTATCAGTTTCTATTTGGCATTAGTTCCTGTTTGCACCTAGAGAGGTTTTTCGTTTCGTCTATGCCATATAGTTTTCCCTGAGGGGTTTCGACATAGCAGAACGGCGAAACAGAGGATAGTGTGGAAATTGTTGCTTCTTTCTGTGTTTCAAGCCGGGAAGTCAAAACCTCTGTTAATATGATTGTGGATACGAGCAAAAATAATAACCCCGTTAGTGCCGATAATATGATAAGACGCCTGATTTTTTTAAACTCTTCAATTAGTTTATCCGACTGGGCGGCCTTCACTACATTCTCTTTGCCATCGATTTTCTTAACCATATCCCTCACCAACCATCTTCAGGATTGTCCTGATTGTAATTTTTTCTGCTTTTTTTCTATTTTCTTTACCAAAAAAAGCAGCAGAACCCCTACACCGGTGATGGTCAGACTGACGAACGGGTATTGGAAAGTCATGAACAACACGAACGCCAGTATCCCCATCGCTACCAGGAAGAACGCCACAAGGCGGAACGCGCGGATTTCTTCATCAGTTACTTCTTCTTTTTTCAACCCCATCTACTCACCTCAAAATAGAGAGAATGTTCCTTCAAAGAAAGAACCTCCCCATCTCTTTTTGATTTCATCAATACATATTCTCCAGCTAGTTTCGAGTTCTTTATCAAATTCTTGCTTGTCTTCTTCAGAAAAACAATCTTTTTGGGCGATTTGGGAAGTAAAGACAAGATGCAAGTCTGGTTTAGAAACGTCATCTTTAGGATTTAGTACCCCTGCGGATGTGATTATAAGGTTTGCAGATAAGCGGAGCCCGGATTTTTTCTCCTTGTTTATGGTCCCGTCTTCGAGTCGGCTTTCCACATCTTTTTTGATAGGAGTGCTTTCTATATTAATTTTGAAGAAAGCCTGTTTTGCTTTAGAGATTTGCAACTCTTGTGCAAAATCCTCCAAATCTCCAAACACTTTTTGGTACGGCATATTCTCACCCCATATATATTTACTTTAACGTATCTAATTGCGTCACACCTAATTTATCCAAAACTGCGGTCAGCACCATTTCTAGCTCCACGAGTTTCTCTGGATGCCCGATCAGCAACCTTGGATTTGCAATACAGAACTCTTCAAACAGCATAAATTCCTTTTCAAGCTCTTGCACCTCCGCCATATTTTTGACTTTTGGGAGCAGTTCTCTCCACAACCTCACCAATCTAGAGACATATTCAGTAATAACTTCATTTTCCAATTCCCCCCTTAAAAATAGAGCCTGCGCAGATTGAGAGTATTCGAGTGTCTCTAACCACAATTCAATTATGCGTTTTGCATATATTTTGCGGACTTCTATGTCTTCTACCATTACTTACCCCCTTCTTTAACGGCAGGAACACACGCACCTATTTTTATACACATCTTTTCAATCTTTTCATTTGCGGCATCTATTTTTCCATTGATTTCATTAACCGTTTGCATGACCATGTAAGTAAGAGCTGCCGCAGCTACAGAAAAAATAGCTGCCACCAATAAGAAAGTTTGGAAATTTTTGAACCCTGATATTATCTTAGCGAGTGCTTTAGCCAATTGGTTGTTTATCCATGAGGAAAAAACTGCGTTTACTTCTTCTGGGCGGACTTCCCCTATCTTTCCAACTAAGTCTATCGGTTCGTATGAGTCTTCGTTGACAAACAGAACCGGCACACCTTCAGTCCATTTAGATGGGAGGTTTGGCTGAGACAAATTAATGCCTCTTTCGGGTTTATCAATACGATATATTCTGTCTCTCAAAATAATCCATACTTTGTTTTTATGTTGCAAAATATCTCTATTGAAGTTGATTACAATAAACCTTATTGTTTTGGTGTCTGCACTGACGAGACCTAAGCACCCCCACTCTTGCTTGGTCAAAACGCGGAAAAGCCTAGCCCGTTTGACCGGGTCCAAAAGCCAGCCGATAAATGCCCCTACTCCTAACGTGAAGAAGAGCACCATTATTATCAATAAGTCTTCGATAGACAAATAAATCACCTTTTCTTGAATTTGCTCAGCAATTTACTAAGTGGGTTGTTTCTCTTCGCATCTTCCTCTGCCTGGCGCAGCTCTTCTGCAAACTGGTTGCCAAACCCCTCAGATAGTTGCATGCCGGGCGGCTGGTAACCTACAGCAGAAGCCTGCATCTTTCGCTCTAAACCATCTTTAGCTCTGGTAAGTTTTAGTGTGCCCAACCAACTGAAATAAAGTGTGAGGAAAACTGATAAGAGTTTTTCATCTCTGAGCGCCATATTCCTCATTCTAGTTAGGATATCTATATCGTTTTGATATAGGCTAATCATCATGTCGTCGCCTAGAAAAGATAGAAGCACTTGTTTTTCTGCTAAGTCCCCGGCAAGAACATTAAAATCTTCAGGCGTAAGCAGAGTATAAGATAATGAAAACGGATCTTTTGGGATTATTCTCCCAGAGGAGATGTTTTTATAATACTCCTTCAATTCCCGGAGCTTCTCATCAGACATGGCTCCCCTCTCGCATTTTTTCTTTTTTTAGTTCAAGAAGTTCTCTGATAAATTCATCATAGGAAATTTTTGGGCATAGTTTTTTGATTTCTTGGAATGTCTCTTGGGAAACCGAGATGGTCGTGTATTTTTTCTTTTGCATGATTAAGTTATAGAACGAAATATATATAAATCTAATTGTTTAAATTAAAAATATGAGTGACCTCTTTTTATTGGCTGGACTATACGCATTATTTGGTTTTGCGGCATGGGAGGACTGGAAACGGAGGGAGGTTCGGAATTTTATTAGCATTATGACGTGGTCGATCGCTATTTTTTTATTTGAGCTGAGGATGTTTTTAATGGTCTTTTTGATTGCATGGGCAGTTGCAGAGATGTTTGCCTATAGGAACACTCCTGTTTGCGGGTTTGCCGATGTGTTATGGTTTCCTGTTTTTTATATGATTTTAGAGGTGGTGGGACTGCCGGCATTTTGGGTGAGCATGGGGACGCTTCTAGCTTCGCAACTTATAGCTTTAACTAAGACGATTATCCCCGTTCCGCTTGTTTCATTGATGTTCGCAGTCATTAATTTGAGCCTTGTAGCTAAGGGGGCCGCTATTTTCTTTTAAGAGAGAGCGAAGACAAAACATCTTTCTTACGAATTGGCATGAATTTAAGTAGGTTTTTATTTGCCATTAATGGCGGATATTGATATTGATGGCTATTTGGCAATAAGTAGGGGTTGGCGATGTGCGATTGACCCGGCATGCGAGGACCTATTAAAAGTTTGCTCCGTAGAGGGATTGTGCTTCTAGGGGCGTTGACATAAATAGGCGTCTCTTCTCCCAGCATGCCTTTATAGCCAAACTTCACCAACCTATCTGGTTGTTGGTTTTGGAATGATTGACCTATCTGTTCCGCCCTAGCGATACGTTGGAATGCTTGGGCTTGAATGTTTTGCGCTTCAGCCTGCATGCGCTCCAACTTTTTTTGGGCTTCATCCAATTCTATCTCTTCTTTTTTCTTTTTAACTACATACTCATATACTTCGTGCAGCCTGCCACTCTCTTTGAGCATATCGAATTTTTCAGGCGGAATGCCATATTTGGAAGCTTGAAGCTTTAATTTGAACTCTGAGATGCCGCTTTTGGCATCTGCAAATGAAGAAAGAGGGTGGGATAGAATATATGTAGTTTTTTGCACTATATCTTTTACTGGGTCTCCTTGAGCCCATCTCCCAGAATACACCCACTCCTTCTCTCGTCTTTGGCGCTCGTGAATAGTTTCAGGCGTATCATAATATTCGTTTTTGACTGCTAACAAGCCTTCATCTCTAGGCTTTTTTGCTTTAATCTCTTTCTTTTTTTCAGCAAAAGACATATCGTTAATAATCACATCTGTTTCGCGTGATAGCAACTGTTGTTCATTAGAATTGGATTGCAAAACTGCACTAGCAAGAGCATCATAATCTTCCGGGATATTTTTTGATTTTTTCATAGACCCCCCTTATATATACGAACCACTAATATAAAAACATTAATGCTTGGACCTTCGGAAGCCTAGAAGCTCTGGCAGGCTAAGATTATGATGTTTATGGATCGCGAAGCTAGATGTATCAGCACCGAGAGCATTCGCTATTCTACGCCACTCTTCCCCATGCCCATTATTTGCTTGTAGATGAAGCAAGTCTAGGTTTGCAAGCGTATGATTAGGATCAACATAAATCTGCCCGTTATTTTTTATGAAAAAGCTAGATCTTTTTTTGAACACGATCGCATGCGCCAGTTCGTGCATGGCTACGTCATAAGTATCCCGAAGAGATAGGT
>JAOAJJ010000097.1 GCA_026414245.1 Candidatus Bathyarchaeota archaeon | reverse complement strand
TACAGATAGCCGCTACACCGTGCTCACTAGATATCAAACATATACTCCCACAATGGAGATTTATTATAATTTCGCCTATAATGACTTTCGAACGTTAATTTCCGTGACTGAAAATAAGAAAACTAATCTACTCTATGGATACTCATACGCAACATGGTCTTCAACATTAATGACATATTCATCAGTTATGGATCTTGTGTGGCAAGTTTTAGCAACTCTTTCATTCTTCTTTCCAATATCCGTTTTAACAGCTTTAATTTTCGAGAGACTAGTATTTAATTATGAAGGATCTAAAAGAATTCTTGCAGTTCTCTTTCTCTTTTTAATGGTGCAAGTTATATTATTCTTCTTTCATCCGGGATTTTCTATAGCAACTAACGCCTTTGTAGTGCTTCTTAGCATAGGAACATTATTTATAGCTTTACCACTCATATTTTTCATTATAAGCGAAGCGTTAAGTAGCGCCAAGGAACTTAAGCGGAAAATGATCGGATTACACTTTACTGAGATAAGCCGCTCTGGTATGTTTGCACATTCATTTTCCGTAGGGCTTCGCCTAATGAGCAAAAGACGCTTCAGAACCGTGCTCACCATGACATCTTTATGTGTAATAATTGCGGCAACGACAACTTTTGCTTCGGCCACGATAGCTCCACTTCTAATAAGAGGAGAAAAGGATATAAAACCGACTTATGAAGCCATACTCCTTAGAAAAACGCCTTGGTCATCAATGCCGGAAGAGACCTACCTATATATTAAATCTTTTATAGGAGAGAAAGGAATAGTTGCTCCAAGAGCATGGTTGTATGCTCCTCCACATCCAGTTGGTGTGGCTGGACAAGTATCCGGCCAAACTTGGATAATATTTTCACCTTTAGCTAAAACGCGTATTGCCGCTTTTATGGCTCTTTCTCCAGAGGAAGCAGAGATTTCGGAAATAGATAACCTCTTAATTGATGGCAGATGGTTTCTTGAAAATGAGATTTTCGTTTGTATACTTCCAAGTTCAATAGCTGAGCGACTAAGCCTAGAGACGGGAAAACCAATTGGTGTAAACTCTATTATAAATATATGGGGGCTAAACCTTAGAGTTATTGGCATAATAGATACAGACGCTCTTACAAAATTTATTGATCTTGATGAGGAATGGATAACTCCCGCTGATATAACGTCAACACAATATGCAGCGCCCCCTCACTATACTGGAGACATGGTAATTATAATACCCTATGAATTATATGCTAGGATAGCTTTCCCATCACCAATAGTAAGCATAGCGATAAAAGTATTCGATGTTTCCGAGATGCAAAAATTAGCTATAGAACTTGCATATAAAACTGCCTTTGATATATTTTATGGATTAAATAGAAAGATATGTTCTATTCGTTCAAGACAATTAATTCAAGTAATCGGCTTCTCCCATCTCTTAACCCCAATTGTAATAGGCTCATTCACAATATTAAGTCTAATGCTTGGAGCTGTGGCTGAAAGAAAGAAAGAAATACAGGTTTACAATGCTGTCGGTATGTCTCCATCACATATAACACAAATGTTTATTATTGAAAGTTTATCCTACGCGGCGCCGGCAGTTGCGATAGGTTACTTAGGTGGCATACTATATACAAACATTTTAATTAATTTGGGAGCTTTTCCACAATCTTTGTATCCCAACTTTTCATCCCTAATTATCCTCATAGTTTTAGCTATAGAAATAGCGATGATACTGTCGGCTGCAATTTACCCATCTCTCTCCCTTTCACGTATAGCAGTTCCATCTCTAGTTAGACGATGGAAAGTCACTAAACCAACGGGCGATACGTGGCATATTCCTCTACCTTTCACCGCCCTAGAAGGAGAGGTTGACGGTCTCTTCGAATATTTAAAAGAATATCTAATGGGCTATAGTTTAGAGCGGTATGGCACATTTTATACAGTAGCTTCTGATTTTCAAACTGAAATCACTGATAAAGGCGATGTTATCAAAAGATTAATTACTCGAGTAAGGCTTGCACCATATGATTTAGGTATAGAGCAGGATGCCATTATACTTGGAATTCGTAAAATGAACAGTGAAATATATACTTTTGAACTAAATCTACAGAGAATTAGAGGATATCGGGATCAGTGGATAACGTCAAACATGCCGTTTATAGATACTATCAGAAAACAATGGCTAATGTGGCGTGCTCTTCCACCTAGCGAAAGAGAAAAGTATATTAGAAGAGCTAAGAAGCGTGAAGATTATGAATGAAGGTTTACCAAAAAGTAAAGAAAAATATATTAAAGGATTAACTTGGAGATCAGGTTTAGCCCTAATTTTCTCCATTTTTATAATTCAGCCGATAATGATATACTTCAATTTAATTTCTAATGCAACTCTTCCACTGCAAGTCTGGATAACAATATTACTTTGGACTGAGCTATCAAGATTACTTGGCTCTAAATTAACTAAGGGAGAACTTTTCATCCTACTAACCTTTCAATCTATGGCTACATGGTATGCTCTTTCATTTCTCAACCCAATAAGAAACATGTATAATTCTATGAGCGAGCCCGCAATAATTTTAGGCATACGTAAACACGTTCCTGAATGGTGGGCTCCTCGCGAGGATTCTCTAAGAGAAATATTGAAGAGCAGCTTCGTATTTTTCCATCCAGCATGGATTAAAATCTTAAGCATAATGCTGACATCAATTTTTCTAACATTATGCATGGATCTTATATTAGGATACTTCCTCTATGCGTTACTTGTTAGGGTTGAAAGACTTCCATTTCCTGCGGCAATGGCTCAGGCCCAAACGATTCTAACATTATCTGAAAGACCGCCTGATAAGATGAGAGCATTATTACTGTCATCACTTTTTGGAGTAATTTATAATCTTCTAGCTAAATTCCTTCCCTTCATGTTAGGTTCTCTTTTATATGGAGGCATGGTAGCTTATACTTTTGCTCTTCCTGTAATTGATCTTACGTATCTTTTCGACTATATACTTCCCGGTGCAAGTCTATCCTTTGTAACTGACATAATTTTCTATGTGTCAGGTCTTCTTCTACCCTTGTCTATAGCTGTTGCACAATTTATAGGAGCATTCGGTTTCTATTTCGTAGGGACTCATTTAATCACACGCTTTAATTTATGGCCTGCTGAAAGTCAATGGGTTACCGGCTGGGATTATTTTAGGCTAGTTGAGAGGTCTCTACTCTACTTCTATGTAAGTGTTGCCATCGGATTGAGTATTGCCGCCCTCATAATACCTATAATGTTAAATCCTAAGCCTATAATCAGAGCTTTTGCCATGCTTAAAAGCTCCTCCAAAGAGGCGGGTAAAGGAAGAGTTCTATCCATTTATTCATTGTTGGGGATGTATTTTATCGCAGCATTAGGCCTAGTTTTTCTTGTATGGTTATTAACGGACTTCTTATTTCCAATATGGATTTTGCTATTAACAATTCTTGGCGGCTCCTTCTTCGCTACCTATCTGGCTGCAGTATCATTGGGTATTACTTTCACCGGTTTTCCAAACATACCATACTTGAGAGAAATGGCCATATTTTTCAGCGGATATGAAAAACGAGATGTGTGGTTTGCGCCCTTCTCTATATCTACAGGAGGCATAAGTGTGGTACAAAATCTTCTGCAAGCTGATATCTGTGAAGTTAAGCACAAAGAATACTTTTCAACATATATTTTAGTCGTTATACTCGGCCTCTTTAGCTCCTTCATTTTTGTTACATTGTTCTGGAGCATTTCTCCAATTCCTTCAAGCGCCTATCCGGCAACCATAACTTCATGGCCAGTTGATGCTTTAACATGGAGTAGAACCCAGATTTGGATCTGGTCAGGTTATCTATTTCGCCCCAGTTGGATACTTCTCGGTTTTATATTGGGCTCTATTATCCATAGTTTTTCACATCTTGTACTACATGCGCCATACCTTTTAATATCTATGTTGACTGGACTATTTATTGGCATTGCATACTCACCAATAGGTATTTACACTCCCTATAGTTCTCCCATTGGCATATCTTTTGCTCAGTTAATCGGCTCGCTGATTTCAAATAAAATGTTTTCTAAGATTCTCAGAGATAGATGGTTAGTATATAGGCCTCTTGTTGTAATGGGAATTTTTATTGGCGATGGTTTTATGGAACTATTAAGGGCAATAATAGTATTAATTGTTAGATCAAGCTGGCTGCTTCCCTATTAAAAGGAAAATTTTCACGTATATTATCATAGTCCTAATCGCTCTAATGCCATTCGCTCCAGCAGTAGACGCTGGCGAGACAGGAATGGATGTAAACTAGTGGCATGTTGTCGCCGGAGCAATTGATACTAGCAATAAGGGTCTCACGTGGGAGTGCGGGGCTACCTTCAATCCTGGCAGCAGTGGATTGCCGCAATTATAACATCCTTAGGAATATCAGTGATGACCACATGACCACGTCTCTATACCAAACCTAATAGCGTTATGGAAGTAAGACGATTAACTCCTAATTTATATAAAAAATGATAAATTAGTAATTAAATTAATATCTCCAAGCACCTCTCGAAAACTGAATTGATAAAAATATCTCTCTTGAATTTATTGTTCCGATTGTTTTGAAGAGATTTAAGCTCCATAAACATCATTTTCTCCCACACAGAATAGGTATTTTCCTGATCCGATATTGAAGACTATGTAGTTTCCTTCTTTTCTAGCAGACAGTATGCCTGGAACTTTTTGAATAATCTCTCCATCCTTCCAGACAATTGTTTCTCCCTCTTTAACCACCACTTTCTTAATGTTCATTGTTGGAACGTAGATTTCTCCTGTACTGTTCACTGGTATATTAACTTCTAGGAATCTGTCTCTTA
>JAOAJJ010000096.1 GCA_026414245.1 Candidatus Bathyarchaeota archaeon | reverse complement strand
GGCTCTGCTAAGAAGAATGAAGTAGGCTTCCAGATTTTCTAGGCTAGTAGCCTCAAATATGCGCCTATTTAGAAGAAGTTTGTGAGGGACTTCTGCCTGGCACCCTCCACACCTCTTTTTCCCGGCGCCTCCCTCTCAACCTCCACATGGTCTTCAGACTCCCTCACCGCACCTAAACCCTTTTCAGGGAAGATTATTATCTGCCCATAGACGCCGTCGTATCCTGGAATAACTTTAACCCTCCCCTCCCGAACCCTCACCACCGCTTCGGCTATAAGCGGGTTAGCTACCTTAGCCATCTCTTCGAAGCCAGCGTCCATTAAAACAGCATACTCGTCGCCAAACCTAGATATCAGAGCGTTATATATGCTCCAAACCCTCTGGGAGCTAGGTGAGCTAGCACCTATAACAGCCGATATAACCTCAGAAAGCGGGAGAAGATGCACGTATCCAGGGGAGTTAGGCGGCCTAAAGCCGTAAGGCCTGTCAGCAAGCTCCTCCACACGCTGCTCAACCCCCTTAGTGAGCCTCCTACGGCATACCGGGCATATGTTCCCAATCTTCATAGCCTCTTCAGGCGGGAGGGAGATGCCGCAGGCCCTATGCCCGCTCCAATGATATTTGCCGTAAGCCGGGTCGGTTTCGATTGTGAGTTTAAGTATGTTGGCATCCTTTCTCCTAATGGAGTCTACTATATCCCGGTATGTTAGGCGCTTAACCTCGAAGAGGTTTGCTTCACGCCCAATTCTCCAAGGCCAGCTGGAGTGGGAGTCGCTGTTCGATAGGAGCGTGAACTTGTCTAGGGAGCTTAGACGCCAGTTCATTGGCGGATTAGATGATAAACCCGTCTCTAGGGCATATATGTGCTTCACCATATCCTGATAGCAGTCCTCCATCCTATCGAAGCCGCTGAATGCTCCGAAAACGCTGAACCAGGGCGTCCAAGCGTGCGCTGGGAAGACAATATTGTCTCCGGAGACCTCGATGACCTCCTCGACGAGCTGGGCTGCGGACATATTTAATGTGGGTCTCCCATCAGCCTCCAAGTCGCCGCACCTAGATAGGCGGTCATTTATCTGCTCAGCGGACTCTATGCTCGGCGTTAAAATCACGTGATGAACCTTTCTACTCTTACCGTTGAAGGTGAAGACTGTTGAAACCTCCCCTGTAATCATGAACCATACTTTAGCCTCCGGAACCCCTACGGGCTTATATAAGCCTATACCATAAGCATCCTCCAGGTTTTCTTTCAGCTCACGGAGCCACTTTGGATGGGTGAAATCCCCTGTTCCAACCAGGGTTAAACCCTTAACCTGCGAGAAGCGAACTATCTCGGATATATTCATGTTCGCGCTTGTAGCGCGGCTATACCTGCTATGTATATGTAGGTCAGCTATAACCCTCATCTTTATCGGCAACCGGAGTCTCCTAAACCCTATATTTGCGCATCCTCCCTTAAAAGAATATTTTTAGATATTTTTCACGCTCCGAGAGTTGTGGGATTCAATACCCGCTCTGAAGGCTGCTAAGAACAGCTATATGAAAACGCCTATACAGCGATAATATTCTGGAGATGTCCCGAATGATAGATTACCTAAAATAGGTCTTGGAGAGAAAACCTCCCTACTTAGAGGGTTAAAGGGAGAGTGGGGCGCAGCCCAGCATATGTTTGAAGATTGGATTGAGAAAAACAAGGCTAAGATAAGTTTATACTTTAGAGGAAAGGGGTCAGATGGCTTAAAGTTTAAGTGCCCATTATGCGGTAAGTCTCTACATAGGCGTAACCCTGCTGGAAAGTTTGAGTGCAGGAACCCTAAATGTAAGCTTATATGTGTTGAGCTGAAGAGCGGGGAAGTGAAATTTCACATAGAGCCCGTGACTAATGTAAAGTATGATCTCAACCATCTTATCCGCATCGAAGCATAGACATATAAAGCTATCCCTCAAGACGAAGACTGAATTAATAGGATAATTCTCCTTTTCAGGGAAAGAATAAACTTATTAGCCTTCCACGCGGCTGGTCTTCTTGGCTTCAGCCCCCTCTGAGGGAGCCGGCAGCCTTATCCTATACACTTATCCTATACATCTGTATTCCCTGAGCCGCTATCTTCGAGGCAACGTAGCCGAGTGCAAATATCAGTAGGACTGGGAGGAGGTAGGCGACCATGCCTACTATTGCTGCCACCAGGTCACCACTGGTCTCAGGCGTCGGGATCAAGTCGGCGAACCCCGCCAGCCTTTCCGGGTAAAGCAGTAAAGTCAGTCCGCTGTAAAATGTGAAGGCGAGTAAAGATACCCCTATAAAGAACACTATTATGCCAGCTATAGGTCCCATCTTACTAAACGAGTCGGGTTTACCCAACTTAAGACATCATCCCATCAGACGAATGTTTAAACCATTACCATTTCTAATTAATATTTGCGGTATTTTAGCGCAGACAAAAGCGTATCTTTTCTGGCAGAATCTTTAATCTCAACCTCTATTTTTTATCAGATGGAAGGAGATTTTCCCAGTCTACTTTGAGCATCACGATTATTATCAGCGCTAGGAGAGCGGATGTCACCAGCATCGTTAATAAAGTGTTTTCTCCCCCACCGAAAATCATCTCTATAAAGCTTATCGAGAAGCGCCCGCCTAAAGCCAATATAAAACTCATTAACATTTTTCCGGATACGCAGGGTATAAAAGCCTTAATAAAATTATAGCGCATAATCCCGAGAGGTATGAAGAGCAGGTCGTCTGGAAGTGGTGTGAGAGCAAAGAAAAATATTGCCAGAGGACCATATCGATCAAAGACTTTCAGCATATACTCCATCTTCTTCTTTCTCTCATCGCTCATAACCACTCTCCCAAGGTAACCCATCATGTAACCCAAGAACTCGCCTAAAGCCGCCCCAAAACCAGCGGAAACCGCTAGCAAGGCTGGATCCAACCATCTGCCCAGCATAAATATTATCACCGTGTAAGGTATCGGGATAACGACGGATAATGTTCCGATGAAACATGCAATAAATACTCCTAGATAACCATACTGTAAAGCAATGTTTCTTAACCAAGTGTTGATCTGATCAGAGAACGATAAATCCTGTAAGGTATTGATCCAGTTTAGCATTTAGGCACCAACCGATAAACCGGCAATCTAATTACAGTATTCAACGCCTTAAAAAGGTTTTTAATAATCCTTCAGAAATTTTAAATTCTCCAGATACGAATATATTTTGGATAGGTTGAGGATGCAGCGACAGAAAAGTTTAGATGAATTTTACCGGGTATTTAAAACTGAAGAGCAAGAGGCTAAGAGAGGGGCGGCGCTGAATTTAGATGAAGAGGAATATGAGGAAGAGGTTGTTCAAGAGCTACCTGAACATGCTGGGGAAGAAAGATTTGCACCGAAAAATCTGCCGCCTTCATACCTAGTTTCAGCAGGCTACGACGGCTCCAGAAAGGTTGCTTACTTAAAACTCTATGAGCCGGTTTCACAGAAAATATATTTCTGGTATGATAACAAGGGTCATAAACCCTACCTGCTGACCAACATCCCTATAGAGGAGCTTGAGAAGCTTAATAGGGTTATTAATCATCCAGGCTTTGATCATTTGGAGAGGGTTGAAAAATATGATGCCCTAAATGATCTAAAGATCACTGTGACAAAGGTTGTCGCCAAAGACCCCCTCGCAATCGGCGGCAGACCGAAAGGCTCCATAAGGGAGATTATACCGGAAGAATATTCAGCTACTTTTGGAAGATTAAGGGATGCTAAGGTTTGGGAGGCTACAATCAAATATTATCAATGCTATATTTACGATAGAGATCTTCAGCCAGGCATGCTCTATAAAGTTGAAGATGGTGAATTATATCCATGCCGACATAAGGAGACCGAAGAAAATATTAAAAGGATATACGAGGGGCTATTAAAGGAGGGGGAAAGCGACCTTATACCCTACATAGAGGATTGGGCTAGGCTTCTAGAGTACCCTGCTCCAAAGATGCGTCGAGTTGCCCTCGACATAGAAGTTTATTCTCCAGTCGCTACTCGTGTTCCAGACCCAGAGGAAGCCTCTCAACCGGTAATATGCGCCTCTCTAGTTGGCTCGGATGGGAAAAAGAGGGTTTTACTCCTTAAGCGTGCTGGTATCGGGGAAGACAACGTGAATCTTCCAGATAACGTTTCAGTGGAATTCTATACCTCGGAGAAGGATCTTATACAATCTATCTTTAACGCGATTAACGATTACCCGTTTGTGATAACTTTTAATGGAGACGACTTCGATCTAAACTACCTATATCACAGAGCGAAGAACTTGGGGTTCTCGAGGAGCGATGTCCCGATAGATAAAAGCCAGAAAACATGTTTGCTCAAGTATAGTGTCCACATTGATCTATACAGGTTCTTCCTCAATAAATCGATTCAAATATATGCTTTTGGACAGAAGTATCGAAACGCAACCCTAGACGAGATTGCGCGGGCACTGCTAGGTAAATCTAAAATTGAATTAAAGAAGCCATTATCTGAGCTCTCCTACAGCGAGCTTGCAAGGTATTGTCTCAATGACGCTGAAATAACTTTTGAACTTACATCCTACAATGATGATCTTGTAATGAAGCTTCTAATGGCGCTGACTAGGATAAGCCGGATACCCATGGAAGATGTGAGCAGGCAGGGTGTTTCAAAGTGGATCCGCAGCTTCATATATCATGAGCATCGTAGAAAAAACATTCTCATACCAAACAGTAATGACATAATTAGCGCTAGAGGAACAACCGTGACGAAAGCCATTATTAAAGGCAAGAAATATATGGGCGCCATAGTTGTTAAGCCAACCCCTGGAGTGCACTTCAACGTAGCCGTTATGGACTTTCAGAGCCTATACCCATCTATAATTAAGGTCT
>JAOAJJ010000095.1 GCA_026414245.1 Candidatus Bathyarchaeota archaeon | reverse complement strand
AAAGAATACCTGGAGGTCTATAGTTGGCGAAAGACAGTATTAAGCCTAACAGTAGACTATTTAAGCGGTTTGCTGAGGATTTAGCGCAGTCTAAAATTTTGAGACCCTATCCGATTAGGGAAGTTGAAGGGTTTGCCAACGATAGGAATATTTCTCTCCTAGTTAAAGTTGAGCATGACAATTGCAGCCTCATAGATCCAGTTAGGTCGGTGAAGCGGAAGCCGGCCTTCATGATGGGCGACTTCATGCATGAGTTTAATCCACAGAAGAATATTTGGGTTTCAGCCTCGTCAGGAAACTTCGCCATAGAGCTCGGTATCCTAGCAATCGAAATAGACAGAAGCATTTTTGCTGTTGTTCCGCCCAGAACCCCAAGGCAGAGGATTGAAACTCTAAGAAGCCTAGGCGTTAATATTGTTAAGGTCTCTGAGGAGGAGTATGATTTATGTCCTAGAGAGTTCACCGTCTTCATGGTTAGGGCGCTAGCAAGCAGATATGATAACATTGTGAACGTAGATCAATATAATAGCATTCTAAACCCCTTATCACATACGCTGCTCACGGCTAGAGAAATAGACGATAGTATTGGAAAGGATTTAACCCACATATTTATACCGCTTGGAAGCACTGGGACGCTAGCTGGAATAAGCGAATATTTCTCAAGATTCCACCCGAAAGTTAAAATTATTGGTGTCCAGCCAACTAGAATACATCGCATACCAGGTGTTCATAATGTTGTTGGCGAGTGTAAATGGAGTCCTGAAATATTCGGGCTACCGGGCGTTGGAGCGATTAAGGTGCTGACGATAGATGATGTGTCGGCTTACGAAGCGCTTATGGAACTAGAGATCGAGTATGGCATTCATGGTGGTCCATCAACTGGAATGGTCTTCGCAGCCGTGAAAAAGGAGGCCGGAGACGGAAACATTGATAAGGGAAGCGTTATCCTTATGATGTCAGCCGATAGCTCTTGGGATTATCGAGAATGGAGTATGGAGGTATTAGCGGAGTTAAAGGGCAGTTTAGGGGATTCTGGAAGAACAAATTTAGGCGAGTACATGCGGGTTTTAGAGAGTAGAGAAGAAAGTGAGTCTAGAGCAAAAAGGGTTAAGAATATATATAAGCCTAAATCTGAGGGCGAAGTTTATCGCCTAGAGGAATTTGAGGGGATATTAGCGGAAAAATGAAGACCCGAAAGGTTGCGGGAAAACTTAATATGTTGAGTTGAGAAAGGTTACGGCGAGCGGATTCAATATGTTTAAGCGCTGTCCCGGGGTAAAGAGCCTAGTTGAGCCGCAGATAATAGTTAGAAACTGCCCATTCTGCGGTGAAGAACTTGAATTCTTCGAGTATGAAACGTGGCTTGAGTGCCCAAATTGCGGTAAGACTGTTCACCGCGAGCCTACGGAAACATGCCTATCATGGTGTGATTACGCAGATAAATGCATCGCGGACTTGGAGAATAGGCGCATCATCAGTAGGGCTAGGGCCGAGGAGCTGAAGAAATTCATTAAGAAGGGATGATGGATGGATATATCTTTCCAATGGCCGGTTAAAATCCTGCTGGTTCACCCGCAGGCGCCATTCCTAATACGGAATAAGATAATTATAGCCGCTGACTGCGCAGCCCTCGTAAGCGAAGAGGTTAGCGGTCAGTTTAGGGGCGGCGGCCCAGTTATAATTGGCTGTCCACTCCTCGAAGATCCCCATAGGATGATGAGTAAAATAGCCCTAATCGTGAAGGAGACAGCAGCGAAAGATATTGAAGTCTACACTATGGAGGTCCCATGCTGCCATGCAATACACATGATGGTTGCAAGAGCAATTAAAGAGGCTGGAAAAGAAATGAATTCTAAGCACTATATTGTGAGAGTATACTCGCGGAAGATTGAGCCCTATAGGCCGGGCGCAATCGATGAGTCTATGATTAGGGCTGAGCGGGAAGCGCATGGACATCATTAACAAGATTACGGTGGAAAAATATGCCTAAAAGCGTAAGATTAATTGTAACTGTTGATTGGGATAAATGCACTGGCTGCGGCAGATGCGTTAAAGCCTGTCTAACCGGAGCCCTACAATTAGTCGACGGAAAGTCTAGGCTCGTGGACGAGAGGAGATGCGACGGCTTCGGCTCATGCATATCTGTGTGCCCAAACAATGCCATACGCCTAGAGATGCGTGAAGCAGAAGACTTCGATTGGAGTGTGGTCAACGAAATAACGTTTGAGAACCTCATGAAGAAGCTAGAGATGGCAAGCGCACCCTCAACTTAATTCCAGCTTTTCTCTTTTATTATGGGACTTATAAGAAAAGAAAATAGACCATCATAGAAAACCGCCATACATATTGCAATAACTATCCCGCAAGACGCTATAAACGCATAAATTGCTAGCGCCGCCTCCATTAAAACCGTGAATAGCTTTAACATTAGCATTAATACCATTACTGATGAGCTTGAAAATCTCATCAGTTTCAGAAACGATTATGCTAAAGCATATAATTGCTTTAGAACCCCATGCATAATCTGCGTTTCTAGGAAATCAATTTTTAACTACTTCGCTAGCTGACTTTGCGCTCTCTTAGCTAGAACCTCCATCAGTTTCTCCTCCTCTAAAGCTTGCTTCTCTTCTCGCGTAAGCTCTCCTGGAAGCCAATCTGGTTTAGGTCTATTTACGTAATAGGCTCTCATAGCCCTCCTGAGCGCTCCAACGGCGAGCACACCGCAGTGGTATTTGACTGAGGGTAACCCGCCAAGCTCGTCAGAAATATCTTTCCAAGAGATCTTCCAAGCATCCTGCAGGCTTTTTCCCTTAACCATCTCTGTTAATATGCTTGCCGCAGCTATATTTGCCGCGCAGCCATAACTCTCAAACTTGGCATCAATTATTTTCTCGCTTGGCTCATCAACCTTTAGGTAGATCGCTATCATGTCCCCACATGCTAGGCTACCGGCAAGCGCTTCAGCGTTAGCATCTTCCATTCTGCCAAGATTCTTCGGGTTTCTAAATAGCTCTAGAACCTTCTTGCTGTATGTTAGAGGCATCCTACTTGACAATACTATCTCACCTCCTTTACAGGTTTAATCGGGCTTATAGATCTAATCCTTTTCACGACGCCTGGCAAGACATCCAAGACATATTCTATGTCCGCTATTGTGTGAAATGGCGTAATCTTCATTAATAGACTTCCATGAGCCTCTTCATACCTTCTCCCAATAGCTAAGAGTACATGACTAGGCTCTAAAACGCGGCTAGTACAGGCGCTCCCACTGGAAACGTATATGCCATTCAGGCTTAATTCAACAGTTAGGGCTTCTCCTTCACAGTAGAGAAAGCTGATGTTCACGTTATCTGGAGCGCGCTCATCACCTAGAGGTCCATTTAACATCGTATGGTCGACACTATTCAGTATGCCACTTGTTAGACGGTCCCTAAGGTCAGACATATTTAATACATTCTCCCTAAAATTCCTGTGAATAACTTCAACTGCCTTTGAGAAACCCATTATGCCAGGCACATTCTCGACTCCAGGCCAAAGCTTCTGCGTGCTAAGCTGCCCATAAATTATAGGCTCGATTTTAATCCCCTCTCTAACATAGAGGGCGCCTACGCCTTTAGGACCATACACTTTATGGCTACTGAAGGATGCTAAATCAACATCGAGGTTCTTCATGTCTAATGGTATTCTTCCAAAAGCATCACAAGCATCTGTGTGGATCAGAACGGCCTCATCCTTATCTCTAACAATATCCCGTATAGCTTTCATATCCTGTATGGTGCCTATTTCATGATTTATTGCGGCTATGCTTACTATTAGGGTTTCCTTATCCACGTGAGCGGACAAGAAGTTTAAGTCTACAAAACCATATTTATCGACAGGTATCCTTATAACCTTAAATCCATATCTCTCAAGTCTTTCAGCCGGAAATATATGATCTATCGGTCACAGCATCACTTATTTTAACTGATAAGATCTATTTTGGACAAAACGCCACGATAAGCATCTATGTTTTTAATGAGGGAACAGTAAATATAGCTGATCCTCTAGTAAACATACGTTTAAATAGTGTTGTAAATGTCAACATTACTTTTTCAGGCGGAATTGATCCTGGGAGATCGCTTTACAGAGTTTTTAAGATAACTACTGTTGAGCCTAGTCTTTTGGGGCCAGTAATTCCTGGCAACTATACTATATATGTTAAAGTCTATCCCTTTGAAGGAGAAGTTGATGTTGAAGATAATATTTGTGAGCTAAACTTTACAGTCATGCCTGACTATCATGCGCCATTAATAGGGACGCTGGCGCAAAATCCACCTGCAGATAATGTCCAACCGTTCCAGAACGTGACAGTATGGGTTAATGTGACAGATCATGAAAGCGGAGTGAAAAATGTAACCTTATCTTATAGCGTAGATGATTATTCGTGGGTAAACGTTTCCATGACATTAAATTCAACAACGTGGCTCTATGAAGCCGTAATACCTGGGCATAGCGCGGGCACTCTGGTAAAATATAAAATAATTGCGTACGATAACGCTGGAAACTTTAGGATTGAGGACAATAACGCCGCATACTACACATATACGGTAATACCTGAGCTTCCATCCTCAATAATCCTCCTATTAGCGCTTATACTTTCTACGCTGTCTATAATTATTCTTAAAAGCAAGCAAAGAGCAAAAGAGCAAAAAGACTATAAACCAGAAACATGATACTCAAGTATCGCAAACGTTAAGAGCGCCTAAGCCTATAAGTATTGATTGCCGAGTATGCGCTCCAGAAGGCGGAGTGAAAAACTCGGCTGGAACCGTACTGGTCCCAATTGAGCGGGAAAAGGCGGATGCTTAAGCCGCCTACCTAACTGAAAGAGACTTTGACTTTGAAAGGGGCATTGTTTATGTTAAGACCTGGCGCTCAAGAAGATACGGTTATATGACCTACGCCACTACTTCGGCACAATGCTCTACGC
>JAOAJJ010000094.1 GCA_026414245.1 Candidatus Bathyarchaeota archaeon | reverse complement strand
CAGCAATGTCTTCACCTAATGGTGTAAGCGTGATCTCCGGTACTCGATTTCTAGCATGCTTATCCACGTGGCGCTTGACTATGTTTATGATTAAGTTAGGGTTATTTAGCGTCACTGATCCACCAACGGTTATCAGTGATGGGTCATAGGCGTCGATTACACATGCGAAACCTATGGCATTTAGAATTCCAATTCTCTCAACAATTATTTTCGCCGCGTCGTCGCCAGCCTTGGCATAACCATATATGGTTTTCGCT
Organism: Candidatus Bathyarchaeota archaeon; assembly: GCA_026414245.1. Lineage (GTDB taxonomy): Archaea > Thermoproteota > Bathyarchaeia > Bathyarchaeales > DTEX01 > DTEX01. The sequence goes on along the minus strand of JAOAJJ010000094.1, from coordinate 4,762 downwards.
GTTAAGTTCGAATACCCCTTTACGCGGATATCTTCTATTAGCTGGCTTCCTCTAACCTTCATGAGACCCTCCTCCTCTATTATTAGCCTAGAATACCTCGGTATTCCATTACCTGAGCAATAAGCTTCCCAATGCCCTCTCCTACCGCAGCCGCATGTAAGCCGCCCCTCAAAATCTATCGTGAAATGCCCAACCTCATGGGCGTTTCCATCCTTACCTATTAATAAATGCCCATCAACATATACTCCGCCACCTATACCGGTGCTAATCGTTATATAAACAAGGTTTTCATGGCTTTTACCTAAACCAAAGTTTTTTTCACCTACAACTGCTGCAACACAATCATTGAGTAGCCTCGCCGGTAAACCGAATTCATCTTCTATAGGTTTAATGAGCGGGACGAAGTCGAAAGGTAGGTTTGTCGGCTTCATTAAACCCCCTCTCTTAATGTCTAAAGGGCCGGCGGAACCTATGCCTATGCCCTCAACGTCTTTCAAGTCGGTTTTTTCGGCTATAGCGGTACGGATCATTCTAATTATCTGCTCGCTTACGCCTTCAGGCCCCCTGTCTTTCTCCGTCCTCTCAACCACTTTCTCCAATATTCGCCCATCACTGTCCCCTAATGCAACTCTAACATTGGTTCCGCCTAAATCTACACCTATAGCCAGTTTTTTAGCCATAATCTTCAATTACCTCCTTAAAATCTATCTGAAGCCGCCAACATATATAGGAGTATTCATGTAAAAACTTTCGCCTCTTTTTAAAGAGAAGATGGGCTCCCACAATGCTCAGAAATAGGAGCCTCAATCCTTTTGAGAAACCTTAATATCTCCTGATTCATTCTGATTTTTCAGATTTAATAAGGCGTGTATATTATGGGCGATAAAATGTGGCATGCGATGAGTGAGGACGAGGTGCTTAAAGTCCTAAAGACTTCACGCGATGGGCTCAGTGGCGAGGAGGCTAGTAGGCGGCTCTTTGAAAATGGTCCGAATAAGCTTGTTTCGAAGGGCGGTGTAAATCCATTAAAAATATTCCTGAACCAGTTTAAGGATATCTTCGTTCTGCTGCTCATAGCGGCAGTAATCATATCGGTGGCTATGGCTCTCGCCAAGCCTGAGGGGGTTGCGGAGGATTATATGGATGCCTTAACGATAGGAGCCATAGTTATTTTAAACTCTATTATAGGTTTCGTTCAAGAATACCGCTCAGAGAAAGCCATTGAAGCCATGCGTAAATTAACCGCGCCAAGAGCTACAGTTATCCGGGATGGGAGAAGCGTGATCATATCGGCGGAGGAGGTGGTTCCAGGAGACATACTGGTTCTTGAGACCGGTGATAGGGTGGCGGCTGATGCCCGACTAATAGAGGCGATAGAGCTTAAAACTAATGAGGCTGTCCTAACAGGTGAATCAACGCCGGTCGAGAAGCATCTAGGGGTGCTGCCGGAGAACACCCCCGTAAGCGATAGACGAAACATGGTGTTTATGGCGACGCATGTAATTTATGGGCGTGGGAAAGCCGTTGTTACGTCAACCGGCATGAAAACGGAGTTTGGGAAAATAGCTGGACTCGTTCAGGAGATTGAGGAGGAGGAGACGCCGCTAAAGGCAAAACTTGAGAAGTTCGCCAAAAAAATCGCTGTTTTGGTCGTCATAATCTGCGTTATTGTTTTTATTCTTGAGGTAATAGACATCTATGTTCATGGTAGAGGCAACTTACTCGGAGCCTTCTTTATAGCGATTGCTCTAGCAGTCTCAGCTGTCCCGGAAGGCTTGCCAGCCGTAGTAACGGTATGTTTAGCTTTAGGCGCAAGGGATCTCGCAAAGAGAAATGCGATAATTAGGAGGTTATCATCAGCCGAGACCCTGGGATCGGTGACAGTTATATGCTCTGATAAGACTGGAACATTGACTAGGGGCGAGATGACTGTCCGCAAAATATACGTCGATAACAGGATTATTGAGGTTACCGGGGTCGGCTATGAAGCTAAAGGGGAATTCCTAGAGGGAAGCGAAAGAATAGACGTAAAGAATGACCCAAACCTAAGCCTCCTTTTAATCGGCTCAGCGCTGTGCACTAACGCTCAATATGACGGCAAGAATATATTCGGCGACTCAACTGAAGGGGCGCTGATAGTTGCAGCCGCCAAGGCGGGGATGTGGAAGGGGGATCTGGAGAAGACTTATCCACGCATATATGAAGTCCCATTCACATCAGAAAGGAAAAGGATGACGACAATCCACAAGTCTACTGATGGAAATATTATAGCGTTCATGAAGGGGGCTCCGGAGATAGTCTTGCAGCGATGCACATACGTGCTGAGGGATGGGAAACCGAAGAAGCTTAGCGAAAGAGAGCGAAGTAAGATTCTCTCAGTTAATGAGCAGATGGCGAATGAGGCTCTAAGGGTTCTAGGGGTCGCATATAGGGAGCTTTCCGGAATAGATTTGGAGGGATTAAAGAATAATATTTCAGAATATGTTGAAAGCCATCTGGTTTTCATCGGTTTACTCGGCATGATAGACCCACCTCGAGAGGAGGCTAAAATGGCTAACGAAGTCTGCCAGAAGGCTGGAATAAAAACCGTCATGATTACGGGCGACCACAAGCTAACCGCCATAGCGATAGCGAAGGAAATTGGAATGATGAAGGAAGGTGATATGGCGTTAACTGGTGAAGAGCTCGAGAAGATGAGCGACGAGGATTTCGAGAAGATAGTTGAGAACGTTAGGGTTTACGCCCGTGTATCACCGGAGCATAAGCTGCGTATAGTCAGAGCCCTAAAGAAGAAGGGGCATATAGTTGCGATGACTGGGGACGGCGTTAACGATGCACCAGCACTCAAGCAGGCAGATATAGGCATAGCTATGGGCATAACCGGCACAGACGTGACTAAAGAGACAGCCGACATGATTTTAGCGGACGATAACTTTGCAACTATAGTTAAAGCTATTGAGGGCGGGCGCGCAATCTACGACAACATCAGAAAGTTTGCGTTCTTCCTAATGAGATGCAACTTTGACGAACTCTTCCTAATTGGGGTCTTCGCCCTCCTAGGATTAGAGATACCATTAACTGCCGGAATGATTCTATGGATAAACCTGGTTACGGATGGTGGGCCAGCCTTAGCATTAACAGTAGATCCGCCTGACAAGGATATAATGGAGAGACCCCCGCGCAATCCAGATGAGGGAATTCTCCATGGTAGACTAGCATCAATAATTGTTACATTTACGCTGCAATTCCTCTTAACGGGCGGTCTCTTCTATTGGCAATTCTATATGCTGCCCGGCTCAACGGATTTAACTACGCTAGAGGGGCAAAGGAAGCTAGCCCAAGCTAGAACCATGGCTTTTATACGAGCAACCTTACAAGAAATATCTGTTGTTTGGAACTGTAGGTCTGAGAAGCGCGGGGCTTTCAGACTCAACCCTCTAACAAACAAGTTTCTGGTTGTGGCATGTGTGGTCTCATGTGTTGCCACGCTTCTAGTTCCAGTTTTCGGGGTCTTTGGAACTGTTTGGCTAAAAAATCCATTTGATTGGGCAGTAACGATACTGGCTTCACTTTCGGGACTATTTATACTGCCGGAGATATTTTATGGGAGAAGGATTTGGCGTTGGGTCTAGAGTTTAGCGTAGTCTCTCCAAGCGTTTCTCCGGCAGACTTATCGCCCTCTCATATTCATATATTATACGTGAGACAACAGTCCAAGTCTCAAGGGTCTCCGGGTCAACGCATACAACCTCATCCGCCAATCTCAGCGTTGCCTTATTGAACTCGCCATGGGGGAAGCCCCCAACGATTACCAGAGGTCTCTCATGTCCAGACAGGGTTAACGCCATCTCCTCAAAGGTTTTCCTCTCACCGGGCTTATCGAATACCACGATATATGTTGGCTTCAGCTCATCCACAAGCGCAGGCAGAGTTTTCGTCTCGAGGGTTAATAGCGGTTTACCTTTAGGAGGAACCCTTCCGTACTCGAAGAGAGCCTCGATTAATCCAACAAACCTATTGAGATTTTTAGGCAGCCTAGTCTCCGGGGAAACCGAGATAACATAATCATTAATTGTATGAACATAAATCCTTAGGAGCCCCTCCTTGTTTAATGGTGAGCCTAGAGCTTCTAGGAGGCTAAAGTGTATTATGTCAGGTCTACCGCGCTTATTGCCGTCTTCAAGGTTTTTCATAGCGTAATGATGATAAGATCTATCTAAGATGATGAATTTGGGGTGCTTGCCTTTACGCTCAGAGAAACTTTTAATAACCGGATGGTTCCAAAGGCTCTGCGGTATGGTTTCAAGAGCCGACTCAGCTAATATCAGCGTTAACAATCCAGCCATCCCATATACAATAAACAAATATGGCTCTTCCAAAAATATTTTTAGTTTTAAGCGCCCACGTGGTGATTGTAGATTGGCGTTAAAGGCTGTGCTCTTCGATTTAGTCGGCACACTCGTTAAAACGGCTTCCCCCCCAGAGATCATAAGGAGAATATTAGCGGCGCACGGGGTGATTAGAGCTATAGAGGATATATCTCTAGCATACGAAATAGCTGAGAAAAATATGATGCCAGAGGACTATGGTCTTTCATACCATGAGTTTTGGAGTAAATGGAACCGAATAATATTGGATAAGCTGCACGTAGAGGGAGCCATCGAGTTTCTAGCTAAAACTTTAGTTGATGAGTGGTGGGATAATGCTGACGTGGAACTTTATCCTGACGTCAGGGAAACACTGAAGTATCTTAGATGGATGG
>JAOAJJ010000093.1 GCA_026414245.1 Candidatus Bathyarchaeota archaeon | reverse complement strand
TACCCAACACAAACCCTCCAACCCAACAAACCCAAAATCTCAATAAACCCGAGAAAGATTTAAGACTTTTCATACAAGATCTCTAAGTCTAATTTAAAGGGTGGGAAGGCTTAAGCCAATAAGCATTCTAAGAACCATGACTCGCTAGATCCTAATCGCTTGATTTCTAGTTTAGTGAACTTGGAGGTTAAGAGGCGCTGTCACTAATACTAATATACTTTTACATGATAGTTATAGTATGGAAAATGGCTGTGAAAAACGCAATACATATTCTAGTCAAAAATCTGAGAGGCGATAGTTCACCCATAAATTTGTCTAGTTTAGTAAAGGTTTTATTTGCCCTCTCCTATGCGGCTACTTTTCTAACGCTATACCTCATGTATCCAGACTCATATGAGAGGACATGGAAGGGCAGAGCATACTACTTCTTCTTTATGTGGCTAGTTTTGCTTGAACTCGCATTAAATTGGGAGAAGATCACCGTGAAGGTTCAGAGAGTTAGGTCCAAGCGTTTTATGGCGTCGGCTGCCGTAATGATTCTCCCCACACTATACGTTTTGGCGGCGGATTTCTCTGGCCTAAATACGCTAATAATAGATTTGTCCCCGAAGCATTATGGATTAGATCATTGGTCGATTTTTATGCCCCTTACAGTAGAATACCTTGTCTTCACGGCATTGTCTCTGCTATTAGTAGTGTTATCCTATGGAGCCGAGGGTTTAAGGCGTTTTCTTCTTCCAATAAACTTGATAGGTGTTGTCGGCTTAACATTTCTCATAGACTCTATTTACCCTTTCGGAGAGTTCACGCCCTTCCAAACCCTCGTTCCATCCACAGCCATTCTCACATCTAAACTCCTAACACTGCTGGGATATAAAACCGAGCTGAGGGGGCAGATCCATGGTACGCAAGTTTTAAGGGCTTGGAGCGAGAAGGGCGAGGCTTCTTTCGGAATCGCCTGGCCTTGCTCCGGCATAGATAGCTTAATAATGTATTCTATTATAACAGCGCTATTCTTGAGGGAGAACCCATCTTCACGGAGACAAAAGGTAGCCTATTTTCTAATAGGCGCGGTAGTAACATACTTCATCAATATTATTAGGGTGGCTAAAATCTTCATACTGGCAATAGAGCATGGCGCTTCATCCTGGAAAGTCCAGCGCTTCCACGACCACTATGGCCCACTATACTCTATAACTTGGATCATAATATATCAATTAATAATATTCTGCACACAACTCCTTTCAAGGAGGCTTGCAAAACGCGTCAGCGGAGAGAACGCTCTATTTGAGGGTTTTAGCCGCTCTTAGATATGTAGGGCTTACGGCTAACTCCGCATTAATTAAGTGGAAAAATGGGGTCTGGGGCGACAGCATAACTTTAAATCTCTGATTTCAACTTCAATATTATTATTGAAATTGAAGATGCGTATACTATCCTTAAAGGGCAGAAGCATTGAGAAGGTTAAAGCGCTTAAATATTCTACTCTAGCGATTATGAGCGTCTTCTTGGCGGAGGTTTTTTCAGGCTTAATTGTGAATAGCCTCGCAATATTGAGCGATAGCTTACACGCTTTCTTCGACGTGCTCTCGACGACTATACTTCTGGTTTCAGCACACGCGTCACTTAAGCCCCCTGATGAAGAGCACATGTATGGTCACGAAAAGTTTGAGCTGCTGGGCGGATTAATCGGCGGTTTTTCGCTAATGGTGTTAGCAGCCTATATTACTATAGAGTCAGCCCTCAGGATTTTTTCAGGCGGGATTTACGTGAACCTCGACCTCAGCATAGCGGGATTCTTCGCTTTAATATACACGCTTTCAATAGATTTCCTGAGAATATTCATTTTCAGGCTCGTTTCTGAAAGAAGCTCAACTATAACAGCCGGCTTTTATCACGCGTTTTCAGATTTTGGTTCAACCATTATTGCGCTCATAGGCTACTGGCTCTCAACTCAAGGGATATTTTATGGAGACTCCGTAGCCTCAATAATATTAGGTGCTCTCCTAATCTCGTTAAGCGTTAGGTTTATTTGGAGAAACGCCATGGAGCTCAGCGATATAGCGCCTAGAGAGACTGTTATAAAGGTTAGGGAGGAAATCTCGAAGGCATGCAGAGACCTATTCGGCTATGAGAGCTTAAAAATTAGGAAAATCGGTGGGAAACTATATGTTAGAGCCACGCTTAAGATACCGGACTACATGAGTTTTGAGGAGGCGCATAGCCTCGCAAGCAAGATAGAGGAAGGTATCAGAAGAGAGTTCAGAGACGCGGATATATACTTCCATATAGAGCCGACCGGTATGAATGGAATGAGTACGAGGGAATTTATTGAGAAGCTCGTGAGTAAAATCGGGAATGTGGAGGGAGTTCACGACGTAAACATATTTCACTATGACGGGAAAATTTACGTTACACTACATGTGCAGGTTAATCCATCAATGCCCATAAGCAAGGCTCATGATCTGGCAAATAAAATTGAGGAATCCATCTATAGAAGCGTGGGGAACATTGAAAATATACTTGTCCATTTGGAGCCGTCAAATATAGAGTTTAGTAGGGGTCATGTGCTGGATGAGAAGGGTGTGGAGGAGCTGGTGCATATAGCTGCCGAGAAATATGGGGGTAGAATAAAGGTTAGGCGTGTGATATCTTATACTGTGGATGGGAAACTTTGTATCAATATTGAGTGCTCTCTCAGTGAAGATGTTTCGGTTGAGGAGGCGCATAAAATAGCTACTGAAATAGAAGAATCTATTAGAAGTAGGGTCTCCGAAGCTATTGTTTCAGTGCATGTAGAGCCTAAAGATAATTAAGATGACCATGCATTTCCCCAGCCAACCTAAACTATTGCGCCGTAGAGGCTGAGGGACAAATCTTATTCAGTATACATTCGCCACATTTTGGACGCTTTGCCACGCATATTCTTCTGCCATGAAATATTAGTAGATCGGCGAATCTAAGCCATTTATCCTTGGGAACTATCTCCATTAAATCCTTCTCAATCTTCTCCGGATCAGTCTCATCCGTCAGTCCAAGCCTCCTAGAAACCCTACTAACATGGGTGTCAACTATTATCCCCTCAACAACTCCAAAAGCATGGGAGAGGACCATGTTAGCCGTTTTCCTAGCGACGCCTGGAAGCCTAAGCAAATCATCCATTCTCTTAGGTACATCGCCACCATGTTTTTCAACTATTATTTGGCAAGCCCTCTTTATGTTTCTAGCCTTAATCCTATAAAATCTTACAGACCTTATATCGTTCTCAAGCTCTTCTAAGCTAGCGTTCGCATAGTCTTCAGCAGTTTTATACTTTTTGAACAGGTTCTCAGTAACCTTATTGACGAGGTCGTCGCGGAACTGCGCCGCTAGAATCGCTGCTATGAGGAGCTCCAGTGGATTACTCCACTTTAAGATGAGCTTAGCGTCCGGATGAGCTTTCTCCAGGAGGCTGATTAATTCAATAACCCTATTCTTTAGCTCTTCTTTCTCTGAGCTCAACGCATAAACCCTATAATAATTTCACGTCGAGGAGGCTTAAAGATTTATTCCCTCTTTATCTTAATCTATAATTGGACTACGTCTACTATTAAGATATTATCGAGGCTAAACATTATGAGGTTTCCGGGCGGAAAATGAGGCTGATATGTCTATTCATGGGAAGCCAAATTTTATATGCTTCTTTAGACGGATTTATTATTTGAGTTTATGGGTCATATGGGTTTGAGGAAAAATAATCTTGACCCTGGATAAAATTATTGAGAAGGCTTATCAACTTATATATAGGAGAAGAGTTGAGCAGATTGAAGAAGGAGTATATAATGTCGTTGGGGAGCATGGAACCTACACTGTTGTGAGAGGTTTAGATGGTTCAATAACATGTAATTGTCTGGGTTTCGCTTCGAGAAAGAAGTGCTCCCATTCTCTTGCGGTCATAATGCTGAGTAATCCGCACTTATTGAGAAGTATTGAGAGAGAACTGAGGAAAGAGGATAGGTGGCGCAAGGCTAAACGCTAATTAAGGGCTTCCCTAATTGTTTTAGGGAAAGCATGTTTACTAAGCGAAAGAAGATGAACAACGGGTATGAGAGATGAGCTCCAGGAGAACATCCCTTGAAATATTCCGCTTAAAGAAAGTGCTGGAGACTTTAGCCTCAAAGGAGGGTAGAGGGACAGAGCTTATATCACTTTATATCCCTCCTGGAAGGCAGATAAGCGAGGTGATCGCCATGCTTAAAGATGAGTGGGGCACAGCCTCCAACATCAAGTCGACGACGACACGCAAGAATGTTCAAGACGCAATAGTTAGAGTTATTCAGAGGCTTAAGCTTTTTAAGGAAGTCCCCGAAAATGGGCTTGTCATATTCTGCGGCGCCATACCCCAAGGCGGACCTGGAAGCGAGAAGATGGAGACCTATGTTATCGTCCCGCCGGAGCCGATAAACATCTACCTGTATAGATGTGACTCAAGATTCCATATAGAGCATTTAAAGGAGCTAGTTAAGGAGAAGGAGACTTACGGAGTCATACTAGTGGACTCAAGCGAGGCAACTTTTGCGACGATAAAGGGGCGGCGCCTAGAGATAGTTGACGAGATAACCTCCGGGATACCAGGTAAGCACAGGGCTGGAGGACAGTCAGCTAGGCGATTCGAGCGTATACGTGAGGCTCAAGTTCAAGAGTTCTTTAAGAGAGTTGCTTCACATGCAAATGACGTCTTTCTATCCTTAGAGGACTTGAAGGGGATAATTATCGGCGGACCTGGGCCGACAAAGTATGATTTCGAGAAAGGAGGCTACTTAGATTATAGGCTTAGAGAGAAGATTATAAGTGTTGTCGACACGGCTTATACCGGCGAGCAGGGCGTTAAGGAGATCCTTGAGAAGGCTCCGGAGATAATGAGGAATGTGAGGTATGTGGAGGAGAGGAGGATAGTTCAGAAATTCCTCTATGAGGTTGGGCATGACACTGGATTGGCGACCTATGGTGAGAGGGAGGTTAGGAGGGCTCTTGAGGTGGGTATAGTCGACGTGCTG
>JAOAJJ010000092.1 GCA_026414245.1 Candidatus Bathyarchaeota archaeon | reverse complement strand
CCCCCGCCTCAATCTGGAAGCGCACAACCTCCCTGAGAGCATCGAAGTCAACGTTTCCCTCAAGATCAAACGGGGTTATTACCGCTGGAAGAACACCCTTAAATAGAGGCTTACTCATGCCTCAACCCGCCGAGACAAACTATCATATAAACTGATTCAGCGATATTTAACATTTGTTAATGGCAAAAAAGATTAATAGTAGAAAGCCAAGTTAACACTAATAGCGAGACAGCGGCCGTCGTCTAGCCTGGTCTAGGACATCGGCCTGCCACGCCGGTAACCCGGGTTCAAATCCCGGCGGCCGCACCAAAAATCTTGCTGCTTTCTTTAATCTTAAAAATTGAGATTAAAAGAGCTATGTTGTTAGGGTGTAGGGTCGCGGATTAAAGGTGCACCCTTGGTCTTAGCCTTTATCTCTCCCATATGATGGTGTCTATTAATGGTAAGTTGGCTGGGAATCTGGATTTTAAGTGCCACTATCCTCTTGCCTTTTATGCCATCACCAATATTTACTGGTGGGGCCGAGGAAGCCATTTTACACGAAATTTTTAAATACTCTTTCTTATTATGAAACGGATTTAATGAAAGCTAAGATTATATCGCTATCTGCTTTACTGCTATTGATCTTCCTGTTAACTATTGTTATGGCTAATGTAAAAGCTGAAAGTTTTTCATCTAATCCTGCGAATGTTGAAGTTGGTGTTTGGCTTGTGAATGTGGAGAAAGTGGATTTATCTGCGAGCAGCTATCGTTTAGATTTTTATTTATGGTTTAGATTCGACCCCTCCAAGATAAACCCGGAAGATATGAGAGAGTTCGAGTTTGTTAATGGTTTTCCAACGAAGTATGAGGTTAAAGTGGACGCAGAAAATGGATACTTAGAATACCGTGTCAGAGGGGACTTCATAAAGACCTTTGACTTCTCGCGATATCCTTTCGAAACACATATGCTCACCGTTGAGATTGAACATAAAAACCTAAATGCCTCCATTTTAGCTTTTACAATAGACCCAACATCAAACATTGATAAGGAAGCTAATGTTGCTGGTTGGGAAATAGGGGGATTTGAAGCTGCTGTAAAAGAACACTCCTATGGCAGCGAAGTTTATTCTAGGTTTGTTTTCAGCATCAAACTAAAAAGACCTATGCTATCCTCCTTTGTTAAAAGTGTTCTGCCAGTGGCAGTTATAACGACAATATCGCTCCTAACATTTTTCATCTCTCCCCAGAACTTCGGCCAGAGAATAGGGTTGGGTGTGACAACATTAATGTCTGCGGCGACTTTTCATCTGGCATTGCTTAGCGGTATTCCTCCTGTAGGCTATCTAACTTTAGCTGATAGAATGATGCTTTCAATATACACCATATTCCTCTATAATCTCTCAGTCTCCGTTTACATCATGAGGCTCGTTGACGCTAAGAAGATTGAAGAAGCGCAAAATTTCAATAAGAAGGCGTCAAAAATATTGGCGATTCTTATAGCAGCTTTAGTATTGATCCAATTATTCACTTGAACTAGACGGCCAAACATTAGTATACTAATATTTATAATGACGCAAGGTTCAGCGCCAACTAATATAAGGCCTTAAAAGAATGCTTATCTTATTACGTGTCTTTCCATTTTAGCAGTATTGATGGTAGAGCCGGCTATCCCTACACGATTCCTTCAGTACAATTATTTGCATGGAAGAAATATGTTGAATGAGAAGTAGTTTGAGGAGGAGCTCGATGTATAGTAAAGCTTAAATTCTTAATTTCCCGTCATCTTTGCGGTGAGACTGCTTGTCTGACGGTGAGGAGCAAGCCCTTATATATCAGTGCGTTAGATGCGGCGCCACAGTTAAATCAAGCGAGCTTGAGCTGGGCATAAGATGCCCCTACTGCCGATACAGGGTCTTAAAGAAGGTGAGGCCTCCGGTAATTAAACGCGTTCTGGCGAGATGAAAGGGTAGAGATTGTGTTAAACCGAAACCATTAGTTTTAGATATATTGTTAAGTTTCTTAAGGTTTCCCCGTCTGATTAACATATAGGTGGCGTGATGAGGGCATGGATTTTAAGGTTAAAGATTTAAGCCTCTCTAAAAAGGGAGAACTGCTTATTGAATGGGCTTCTAGACATATGCCTGTCTTAGCCCAGATCGCTGAACGTTTTAAGGAGGAAAAGCCTCTTGAAGGCTTAGAGATAGGCGCCTGTCTACACGTAACTAAAGAGACAGCTGTCCTCGTAAAGACTTTAGTGGCCGGCGGGGCTGAGGTTGCGCTCTGCGGATCTAACCCATTATCAACTCAGGATGAGGTTGCAGCAGCTCTGGCAAACATGGGCGTTAGGGTTTACGCTTGGCGGAGGGAGACGACTGAAGAATACTATTGGTGCATAAACCGTGTATTGGATCGACAGCCGAGCATAACTCTAGATGACGGCGCGGATCTGGTGACAACGATACATTCGTCTAGGAGGGAGGCTCTCCGAAAAATTATCGGTGGAACCGAGGAGACTACGACTGGAGTTATGCGGCTGAAAGCCATGGCTGAAAAGGGTGTTCTCCAATATCCGATTATAGCTGTGAACAACGCCTACACAAAGTACTTGTTTGACAATCGTTATGGGACAGGGCAGAGCACGATAGACGGTATCCTAAGGGCGACGAACATCCTTCTAGCCGGTAAGAGGCTTGTTGTCTGCGGCTATGGGTGGTGCGGTAAAGGGTTGGCTTTAAGGGCTAGAGGGATGGGTGCAAACGTCATAGTGACAGAGGTTGACCCTGTAAGAGCACTCGAAGCAGTTATGGACGGATTTCAGGTTATGCCGATGGGTGAGGCGGCGTCGATAGGCGACATATTTGTAACAGTGACCGGCAACATAAACGTCATAAGGATGGAGCATATGGTTAAAATGAGGGACGGGGCGATATTAGCCAATAGTGGGCACTTTAACGTCGAGATAAGCATACCCGACTTGGAGAAAATCTCTGTTTCAAAGAGGATCATTAGGCCGAACCTTGAAGAATACACTCTTAAAAACGGCAGGAGAATATATCTGCTCGCCGAGGGGAGACTTGTAAATTTAGCTGCGGCTGAGGGGCACCCGCCGGAGGTTATGGATATGTCGTTTTCTAATCAAGCCTTATGTGTTGAATATTTAGCCAAAAACCCGGGGTTAGAGCCCAAAGTCTATGATGTGCCGAGGGAGATAGATGAAGCTGTCGCCAAACTAAAGCTCAGGTCTATGGGAGTGGAGATCGATGAGTTAACTGAAGAGCAGAAGATTTATCTTATGAGCTGGGAGTCTGGAACAACCTAAAATATTTTATGTGTGGATGAGGGCGCCATGGGAAACCGTTATCTGCCTAAGGGTATGCGTCCCTCAACCCTAGATGAGCGGAGAGAGTTCTACAAATCTGAATTCAACCTCAATGGAGTTAAGAGGTGGTTTAGTGGATGGTGTGGGAAAACAGTTTTCGCCGTGATAATCGGCAGGCACACAGGGATTTATCCCCCAGAGTATGAGGAGGAGGCTTCAACAACAATCCTGATAGAAAACTATGCAGACTTAGAAGATGTTAGGGAATGGATTCTAGAGTTTCTTCCAGAATCAGTATACTACGATAGAAACGTTTATGATGAACAGGGGCATGCTATAGGCCAGGAGATGGCTTTCGATCTAGACCCCGAAAATTTAACTTGCCCAATCCACGGCTCGCTTGAAGATAAAATGCGTAGACATGAGGGGTTAAGTTTCTGTGAAATAGAGCTTGAAATGGTTAAAGATGAGACGATAGGATTATATGAGGAGCTCTCCAAAAGATTCTCAAATTTAAGGATAGTTTACTCGGGCAGAGGATTTCACATACATGTCCTAGATGAAGATGTGTTCGGCTGGAGCCCTGAAGAGCGCGCTGAGGTTGCCAGGGAGGTGAAAAGTAAGGGTTTTATGATAGATGAATGGGTTACGTCCGGCGGCATGAGACTTATTAGATTACCGTATAGCCTCCATGGCATGGTTTCTAGAATAGTGACGCCGATAAATATATCGGAGATAGGCGACTTTAACCCAATATACGATGAGAGGTGTATACCTAGATTCTTGAAAACCTAAATCTCTTCAGAAAGGCTAAAAACTATTTTTTCTTCTCCCTCGCATATTTCCTCTTCTTCACTTCTTCAGCCTTCTCCTCCTTCTTACCATAGTAATAATATTTCTTTTTCTTCTCAGCCTCAGTCTCCGACAATCTTTAACCCTCCAGAAAAATTTTGGCTGCACGTAAATATAAAGCTTACAAGAATATATTTGGGGAACATCTATAAGTAATGAGGATTAAGGTGTATAAATGGGCGGCAGCCTCAATCTATTAATTGAGATCGCTAAAGAAATCTTCTCATCTGTCCACCCAATGCTTGGTAAGCCTAGAGCAGGAGAGATCGTAGGACTAGGTTTCGGCGGCGACAAAACTAGGCTAATCGACGAAGTTGCGGAGAAGGCGGCGGTCAATTATCTGGAGAGGAACGGGGTTTCATGTGTATTTATTGGTGAGGAATGTGGCGTTAAAAGGATTGGGTCCCTGCCGGAATTTTATCTTATAGTGGATGGTGTTGACGGCACAAACAATGCTGTTAGAGGAGTCAAGTTTGCATCTTCTTCAATAGCCATGTCATCTACCGGTAAGCTTGGTGATCTGGAGGCAGCCGTGGTAATAGACCTGTATGATGGCGGGATCTTCTCAGCTGAGAGGGGCATGGGCGCCAAATATAATGACAGGAAGATTAAGCCGTCGAATTCAAGGAGCCTAGGGGATGCAATAGTATCTGTTGACGTATCGAGGAGCGCTGAATCAATAGAGAGGACTACGCCGATAATGGGGAAAGTTAAAGGCTTAAGAGCATTTGGGTCAGCATCCCTCGAGATATGCTACGTCGCATCTGGGCTTCTAGACGCTTATATCGATTTACGTGGAATGCTTAGGACAATAGATTTCGCCGCCGGTATGCTAATAATTCTGGAGGCTGGTGGAGTATTTCTGCAGCCTACCGG
>JAOAJJ010000091.1 GCA_026414245.1 Candidatus Bathyarchaeota archaeon | reverse complement strand
CGTCGAACAGGAATTTTGTTGGCAGGATGGGTAGTCCGGAGGCAGAGATATATTTGGCTTCCCCAGCGACGGTTGCGGCGTCGGCTGTGGAAGGTAAGATAACCGATCCGAGAAGGTTTATAGGAGCGTGATCGCATGAAATTTTCCGGAAGAGCCATCAAGTACGGTGATAACATTAACACCGACGTCATAATTCCAAGCAAATATTTAACGTCGCTCGACCCAAATGAGCTGGCTAAACATGCAATGGAGAGCATAGATCCTGACTTTCCGAGAAAGGCTAAGGAAGGCGTGATCATTGTCGCTGGAAGAAACTTCGGGTGCGGGTCGAGCCGCGAGCAAGCCCCTATAGCGCTCAAGTACGCCGGAGTAAAATGTATAGTCGCCGAATCCTTCGCACGCATATTCTACAGGAACTCGATAAATGTGGGTTTACCGGTTCTCGAAGCCCCTGGGATATCGAGGTTGGTTGAGGACGGCGATATGTTAACGGTTATCCTAGATAAAGGTGAGATATTAAATGAGACGAACGGTAAAGTTATTAAGGCAAATAAGCTGCCTGATTTCATTCTGGAGATTATTAGAGATGGTGGATTAATTGAGCATTTAATAAAGGTTTTTAGGGGTGGAAAGAGTTGAAGTATAAAATTGCCTTAATTCCGGGTGATGGTATAGGGCCTGAGTTAACTGAGACGACACTACATGTCTTAAACGCTGTTCAGAGGAAGTTTGGATTAAGCCTAGAGTTCATGGAGCTGGAGGCCGGGGACGCATGTTATGAGAAAAGAGGTGTGGCGCTGCCTGAGGAAACCATAGCGGCTATAAGGGGATCGCATGTATGTTTAAAGGGCCCTGTAGGCGAGACGGCTGCTGACGTTATAGTTAGGCTTAGGATGCTGTTCGACCTATACGCTAACATAAGGCCGATAAAATCCTATCCCAATGTTCCATGCCTAAGAGACGATATAGACATGGTTTTCGTTAGAGAGAATACTGAAGACCTCTATAAAGGGTTTGAGTTTAAAATCGGCGACGACACCGCGGTGGCTCTTAGAGTTATAACCAGAAGGGGGTGTGAACGTATAGCGAGAAAAGCCTTCGAGATAGCCTTAAGGAGAAACAGGAAGAGGAGGGTGACGGCGGTGCATAAGGCAAACGTTATGCGTGTTACATGCGGCTTATTCGCAGAAGTCTGCCGAAAGATTGCGGGAGAATACCCTAACATAACGTTCGACGAGCAGTATGTTGACGCAGCCTCAATGAGACTCATCAAGGAGCCGCAAAACTTCGATGTTATTGTGACAACAAATATGTTCGGAGATATATTGTCTGATGAAGCCGCGCAGCTGGTCGGCGGTTTAGGTATGGCTCCGGGAGGAAACATAGGCGACGACTTCGCAATATTTGAGCCAATCCATGGATCCGCGCCGACGAGGGTTGGTAAGCATACGGCTAACCCATGCTCAATGATATTGGCGGCTAAGATGATGCTTGAATGGCTTGGCGAGAAATATAGTGATAAAATATGTTCCAAGGCTGCTGAAGCCATTGAGCGCGGCTTGGTGAGCGCTTTGGAGAAGCGTCTGGCGGTTCCAGATCTGGGTGGAAAATGAAAGACTGTTGAGATGGGGGAAGCGATAGCTGGCGAAATAATGGGGTTGGAAATTTTAGGATAAGGGGGTGTTTTTGTGGAGCATGAATATGTGAGGATTTTTGATACAACTCTACGTGACGGAGAGCAAACGCCTGGTGTGTCATTAACCCCTGAAGAGAAGATGGAGATAGCTTTTCAGCTCGATAAGCTGGGCGTCGACGTTATAGAGGCTGGTTTTCCATCGGCGTCTAGAGGCGAGGAGAAAGCCGTGAAGGAGATAGCGAACGCTGGTTTAAGGGCTCATGTCTGCGCTTTAACCAGAGCCCTTAGAAGCGACATAGATGTAGCCCTGAAATGCGATGTTAAATATATTCACACCTTCATATCGACATCTGAGATACAAGTGAAGTATGCTTTGAACATGACGTTTGAGCAGGTTATCGAAGCAGCCGTAGACTCGGTTCAATACATTAAGGATCATGGAGCCCTATGTGAGTTCTCACCTATGGATGCCACTAGAACAGACATTAATTTCCTGAAGAGAATTTGCAGAGCGGTTGAAGAGGCGGGTGCAGACTACATAAATATCCCCGACACCGTTGGGATAATGATGCCGAAGGCTATGGAGCAGTTGATCAGGGATTTAAGGAACTCTTTAAGGGTTCCATTGAGTGTTCACTGCCACAACGATTTCGGTCTCGCTGTTGCAAACTCGCTTGCAGGGGTTGAGGGTGGAGCCGTGCAGGTTCACGTAACCGTTAACGGTTTAGGTGAGAGAGCTGGGAACGCTGCTCTAGAAGAGGTGGTTTTAGCTCTGCATCTCCTCTATAACAGAAAGACACGGATAAACACCAAACTAATTTATGAGACTTCAAAGCTGGTTTCAAGGCTAACAGGCGTGATGGTTCAGCCGAATAAAGCTATCGTCGGCGAAAACGCTTTTGCCCATGAATCAGGCATACACACAAAGGGAGTTGTCGTTAAACCCATAACTTTTGAGCCTTTCAGCCCAGATTTAATTGGGAGACAACGCAAGCTGATAGCTGGGAAACATGCGGGTAGACATGGAATCAGAGCCGAGCTGGAGGAGGCAGGCTTCCATCCAACAGAAGAGCAGCTCAACGAGATTGTTGCACGGGTTAAAGAGCTCGGAGATAAAGGTAAGATGGTTACGGACGCAGACCTATTAGCCATAGCTAGAACAGTTATGGGTAAAGCGGTTGAAGAGAAAATAGTTGAGTTAAGCGACTTAGCCGTCGTGACAGGTATAAGGGTGATCCCAACAGCCTCGGTAAAACTGATTATTGATGGTAAAGAGTATGTTGCGGCTGAAACAGGTGTTGGGCCTGTTGACGCGGCGATTAGGGCGATACAGAAGATAACCGATAGCTTAGCGAACGTTAGGCTTAAGGAGTATAGGCTTGAGGCTTTAACTGGGGGTTCAGACGCCGTAGCTGAAGTCATAATAAAAGTTGAGGATAGGGATGGAAACGTTGTCTCAGCTAGAGGTGCCAGAGAAGACATAGTGATGGCTAGCGTTGAAGCCATGATAAACGGCATAAATAAGATCCTGTCAAAGAGGCTTAGAAAAACCTAGCATGCAGAATTAAGCATATCATACCTTAATTAGTTTAGCCCTTTCCCTATACTTCTCAGCTCCATCGGGCGTTTGCACATGTATCTCGAAGGGCTCCTTTATTCCGGCTTCCCATAGCGCTCTAAGAACCTCTGCCGGATCCATCCTTGTCACTATGAGCACATCTATATCGCTTGAATAAGTGTATGTTCCTTCAGCCACTGAGCCGAACAAGAAGACTTCGGCGTCGGGATCCATTCCGACGACCACATCCTTTATTATCTTCAAGTAATGGTTTAGATTTCTGAAAGCCTCTTGTCTTCTCAAAGCCCTCTCTATCACAGCGCCTACAGAGTTTTCATCTAACATTTATTCATAACCTCTAAAACAGTTTTCTTGAGTTTCTCTATCTCTCCCTTCCTGAAGTCTCTCATCACATATCTAGACGTTATGTAGGCATCCTCAAGAATCCCGAGCTCGAGAATATGCTCGTTGAGTAAAGCCCTAATAGTGTCCCTCTTATTTTCAGGCGCTATCGACGCAAGCGCCTCTAGAAGAACCCTGACGCTATGTGTTCTGGGATAACCTGCCCCATATTCCAAAAGCCTAGCCTTCAAAAACAATTGAAGAGATTGCTCTAGACTGAAGGCTGCTAAATCATAAAAACCTCTTTCAATTTGGTAATCCGCTGTCTCAAGGAACCTCCTAGACCTGTCCAGTAGACGTTCAGCTTCCTCTCTCCTCGTCAAGGGCATCTTCCCCAACAATAGTTACACTCATCATGCACTTAAGTTTCATCGTCTTAGAATATGGAAAACGTTAGGGAAACTTGGAATCGAAAAGATTAAAAAGATCTTGGATTTAAAAGGGGATTTAGCATATTCTTTAGAAGAAGCTTTTAGCGGACTTTTTCAGATAGCTTTGAGAGCAGCCTTTTAGCTTCCCTTATATTCCCTATATTTCTCCGGCACTTAGCACATATCTTCATCGCGTTTAGTATCTCGCCGCTAAACTCGCCGTATGCTGGAACCTTCTCCATAGTTATGCGTTTCAGCGCCCAATCTATCTGTCTCTCCGGGAAGAATACGCCGCCGCAAAGAGCGCAGTTAAGCAAATTAACCTCATTTATAACCCTAGCCGTCTGCCGGTCTCTTGTTGCCAGATGATATTCACGTGTAAGCCTCAAAGCCTGCGTCGGGCACTCGTCCTGGCAGAATGCGCAGAAGGAGCAATGCCCATAATTAACCCTTACAATTCTCCTATCAGGACCATCTATTATATCTATGGCGTCGGCTGTGCAGATCTGCGCGCAGGCCCCGCAGCCAATACATTTCTCGCTGTCGAACTCATGTTTCCCGCGGTAGCCCTCGGGAGCCTGCCAGTAATCTTCAGCCTCCTTGATTCCGGCGCCCAGTATGTCGGCTACAGCCTTAACGATTGCTTGGGGTCTAGGCGGGCATCCTGGAACATAGTAGTTGACCGGTATTATCTGGTCTGGCGGCCCAATCATCGGATAACCTTTATCAAATATTTCTTTTGTGAGAGCGCAGTTTCCGATGGCTATAACTATTTTCGGGGGATTAATCGCCTCGTAGATTTTTAGCAGGTGCTCTTTACCCTTAATATTTCCGCCGCCGGTCACGATGAGAACGTTTGCCTCCTCCGGCTTCTCAACAACTTCGACTCCTAGATCCGCAAGCTTGTAGCGTGGAGCAAGGCACTCTAAAACCTCCACATCGCATCCGTTGCAGCCGGCTGAGAGGAAACGGTAAACAGATATTTTACCCATTAAAAACCCTCCTTAAAGCTACTTTAAGGATACTATACGCCTCCCACCATTCTTAACGTCAACGATCGTCACGCGGTCTGCGCACGCGAAACACGGGTCTATGCTCTCGATAACTGTCCTAGCGTTCTCCAGACGCTCACCCCGGAGCATCTCAATTA
>JAOAJJ010000008.1 GCA_026414245.1 Candidatus Bathyarchaeota archaeon | reverse complement strand
CCCTACGGAAACCCAATCTAAGCTTTTATAACATATATAGGCGTATTACTTGATTTTGAAGCCAGATGTAAAGCCGAGACCTGTAAACCGGAATTTAAATATCTACAGTTATTGAGACGTGTGCCGGCAGATAAGGAGTTTAAATTCTTCCACATGTTTGCTTCTCCTACAGGTATAGCTGCTGGCAGCCTCCAAGAGTTCTATGAGTCCCTTAAAAAAGTGAGCGCTGAATCAATAGATTTTCATATGAAGCGGGGAGATTTTGAGAGGTGGATTGCTAATGTGATAGGCGATTTGGAGTTGGCTGCGAGGATAGGGAATCTACCGAGAGAATGGGAAAATAAGGAAGATCTTCGGCGCACATTATTAACTCTGCTTGAGGAAAGAATAAAAGAACTGAAGAAAAATATGCCGGAAAACATGATTTAAAATGGGCGGTCGTTAGGCAGCTTATCTACATGATACTCTTTCTCTCCTTAAACTCCTTAATCTCAAAATATCCCCTTGTTTTCGTCAAACTATCCCTAATATTTAACGCAATGTTGTGCTCGCCAGCATGGAGAGTGACTCATCGGGAAATTTATGGCTGGCGGGGCATCTTAGCAAGAATAGTTTCAGTCTCTCATCAAGTTCTCTGAGCTCGCTGGAGGAATTTTAAAATTTAAGTTTTCTCCAAAAATAGGATATCTTTCAAGATAAATTGTCTTAATTACCTCTCCCCTTAGAGAAATCACTTAATTGAATTTCCCTCAAAGATCTGTAATCAGTTTTTAACATACATCACTTAGAGTAGCTCGCTAAAACTATTCTTGTGTCTGTGCTTTGAACTCCATTAATCCCCCTAATCTTAAATATTATTTTACTTAAGTCATCTATATTGCGTGCTGAAACCCTAGCTATTATGTCAATATCTCCTGCAACTTCGTGTGCTTCTTCGACGCCTTCAACCTTCATTATTTGAGAGGCGACCTTAGAGACTTGATCGACTTCAACCCTAATAAATATGAAAGCCATCAAATCAGCGACTTCCCCCTTTAATTACTTTAAAGAGAAGGATGAATCATAAGCTTTTCTATTCTTTCTATTTAATTTGAGGAAAATGTTAAATCTTATAGAATCTTTCTTTTCTGTAATTGGGAGAGTTCAGGGATGGAGATAGTCTTCTTCGTTTACGAGTTTCCACCCTATATCGTTGGCGGACTTGGAACATACGCCGAATACTTAACGAGAGAAATTGTTAAAATGGGGCATGATGTTACGGTCTTCGCTATGCATACCAAAGATGCTCCGACAAGAGATATATATGGTGGTGTTGAAGTGCATCGACCAATAGTTGAAGGCATGAACATCAGCCTACTATTACCCATGTTTATTCCTGAAGAGATACAACGTTGGACAGAAAACGGCAAAAGATTCTTTGGAGACATCTTCCTCTACAATATTCTTTCGGCAAGTAAGCTAGTGAATGATCTGGTTAGAATGGAGAGAAGAAGAGTTGACTTAATAGTTTCACATGACTGGCTGGGCTCGATAGGCGGAATATTAGCTAGTAGAGGATTAGGTAAACCTCTTGTGTTTCATGTGCATAGCACAGAGCAGGGGCGAACTGGTGACGGCTCGGATACCATTAAGCGTTTAGAGCGTATCGCAGCCGACTCCGCCGAGAGAATTATAACCGTAAGCTACGCCATGAGAGACCACCTCGTGAGCTTGGGATATGATGAGAAGAAGATTCGGGTCGTCTACAATGGAATAGATGCTGAAAGATATTCGCCTGAAAGGGTTCCTCCAGAAGAAAGGCTATATATAAGGAGAAGCCTCGGCATATCTGAAGATGAATTCATGATACTGTTTATAGGAAGGTTAACATGGGTTAAAGGTGCGGATACCTTAATACTCGCCATGCCAGAGATTTTAAGTAGAGCGCCTAAGGCGAAGCTGGTCATAGTCGGTGTTGGGGAGCAGGAGGAGATGTTGAAGGAGGAGGTTGCTAGACTAAACTTACAGGACAAAGTAATTCTAAAATATGAGTTTTTACCAGAGGACATGAGGATAAAGTTTTATGCAGCGGCTGATGTATGCGTCTTTCCTTCAAAATATGAACCGTTCGGCATAGTTTGCACTGAGGCTATGAGTATGGGTAAACCTGTAGTTGTCGGCGCTAGAGGCGTAAGCGGCCTAAGGGAGCAAGTTATTCCCTCTGGTCCAAACCAATGCGGCTTTCACATTAATCCATATGATCCAAGCGACATAGCTAAATTTGTGACTATTCTCCTAGAGGATGATGAGTTGAGGAAAAAATGCGGCATGAATGCTAGGAAAAGGGTTTTAGAAATGTTCATGTGGAAACACGTCGCAGAAAATACGATTAGAATATATAGGGAAGTTGTTCCGTGAAGGAAACTTGCAGCGTATTTTATGAGCTGGTCAGCCTATACATTAATTTATGCTTTATGCTTTTACCATCCCTGTAGAAAAATTGATAATAATGGAATCATCTAGATATCATGATCCTTAGTATATCGGCTGGTAAACATGAATATATGCATACTAAGCTGGGAATATCCTCCTAGGATAGTTGGCGGGATATCTCGGCACTGTCATGGTTTAGCGAGAGCACTTACAAAAATGGGGCACTCGGTGCATCTAGTCACATTAGATTTCCCCGGAGCCCCATATTATGAAGAAGAAGAGGGTGTAAAGATACATAGAACCTCTGTAGAATTAGGGCATCCAAACTTCATCGTCTGGGTTTTCCTCTTCAACCATTTTATGGAGAAAAAAGTTGCTATGTTAAGTAAACATGAAAAATTTGAGATAATTCACGCCCACGATTGGCTAGTGGCTCCCGCCAGTATATCGTCGAAACACTATTTGAATGTGCCCCTGGTCTCAACCATACATAGCACTGAAGTTGGCAGATCACGTGGGCTTCATAACTCAGACTCCTATCTAATTGATGGAATAGAGTGGTGGCTAACCTACGAGTCAAAGAGAATTATCGTTGTAAGCGACTCTATTAAACGTGAGGTTAAAGAGCATTTTCATCTTCCAGACGAGAAAATTGACGTTATCCCAAACGCTATAGACCCATCAAAATATAATGTTTCGATTAACCGCGATGAAGTAAAAAGACGTTTCAGCATAGATCCATCTGAGAGGATAGTTCTTTTTATTGGCAGACTTGTTCCACAGAAGGGTGTAGAATACTTAATTATGGCGGCGCCTAAAATAATTGGGCAGCATCCTGAAGCCAGAATAGTTATAGTTGGAGATGGTTGGTCGAAAGACTATTTGATGAGATTAGCATCTTCAACTGGATGCCAGCATAAAATAACATTCCTAGGATTCTTATCAGACCAAGACTTAATCGAGTTAACTCTAAGTTCAGACGTCCTTGTTGTCCCATCCATTTATGAACCGTTCGGCATAGTTGCTTTAGAGGGAATGGCTGCTGGAGTGCCAGTTGTAGCTAGCAATACTGGCGGGCTCTCTGAAATAATTGAGCATGATAAAACTGGTTTCCTAGCATATAAGGAGAACCCGGACTCAATAGCTTGGGGAGTAAATAAGATACTCTCCGATCCTGGATATGCATCGTGGCTTATGCAAAATGCTAAAAGGAAGATCAATGAAGTATATAGCTGGAATGCGGTAGCGAAGAGAACAGTTGAAACATATGAAAAAGCTCTCTGGGGGTGAACCCCTGAATGTCGAGTAAATTCACGTCGATTCCGGATGAAATCTATCTACTTTGTATACTACATAATATCGGCGCGACAGAGCCGAATAGAGCACTAACACTTGAAGAGATAGCGCGCTGGACAGCTATGGATCATTTTAAAGCCGAACAAAGTCTTAATAAACTTATAGAAAATAAGTACATTGAGGTCATTGAGGCTATGGGTGCCAAAAAATATTTTGTGTCAGTCGGCGGAATAAGAAAAGTTCTGAGCATGTACAGCTAACTTTAAGAGACTCTTTAATGTTCTTTTCTTTTCTTCAACCTATTTATCTTTAATGTGTAAGCATGCTCACATGGCTTTTTTTCAGGCATTTTTACCCTTAATCCATTCTCGTTGCGGGTCCATTGTAACTGTTCTTCTGTACCTAGCATTTCAACACTTCCAATTTCATCAGGATATAATGTTAACATAGTGCTAAGTGACTTAATCTCTGCCTCATTATCCGGCCAATCTAGAAAAACTGCGAAAAGTGTATCTCCTTGAGATGTGAAACGTATATCTCTGCCAGAAAATTGTCCGCTAGCTTCCTCCTTAAACTCTCCTCCAATAACCCTTACAGGTCCTTCCCCATATACTATCCATGGTCTTGAACCGTAAATTGCTTCGCCGTTGATTTTAAGCCATTCCCCTATCTCTAGAAGAATCCTACGTTGCTCTTCAGGTATTGTTCCGTCTGGTTTTGGCGCTATGTTAAGTAGTAGACAACCGTTTTTGCTAATTATATCAACTAAATCATCTATTATCGAATCCGCCGTCTTGTAATCGTGGTCTTTAATGTAGCCCCATGATTTCCTGCATATAGACGTGTCAGTCTGCCAAAAACTTTGTCTCATAACGTCGGATTTTCCACGCTCAATATCAAGTATAGCCGTACCCTCCGGGAAAGCATCATGTTTATAGTTTATAACTACACCAGTACCCCACTCATATGCACGATTATAATAGTATGCTGCAAAGAACCTAAGGTATGGTTCAAAAACTGGTTGTTCAATCCACCAGTCGAACCAAAATATCTGAGGCTTATATTTATCCACGAGTTCACAAGCTCTTTTAAGCCAATCGACTAAAAACTCATCATCTGGCTGTGTGCTGGACGGTTTTGCAGGACCATAAAAATCGTAATATCTCGGGTCTCTAACATCTGAATTAAAACACATACCGCCCTCGAAGAACCACCAGTGCTCAGCCCTATGGTATGAGACCCCGAAGGCTAATCCTTCTTCTCGGACAGCTTCAGCTAACTCGCCAACTATATCGCGCTTAGGCCCCATCTTCACCGAATTCCATCTAGTGTAGCTGCAATCATAGAGGGCGAAACCATCATGATGCTCAGCAACAAGAACAACGTATCTGGCGCCAGCCTCCCTAAATAGTCTAGCCCAATCTCTCGGATCCCAATTCTCAGCCGTGAACATGGGTATAAAGTCTTTGTACCCAAACCTGTCGTGAGGCCCGTAAGTCTCCAAATGATGTTGATAAGCTGGATGACCCTTAATGTACATGTTTCTTGGATACCATTCGTTTTGGAATGCTGGTACGGAGTAAACTCCCCAATGAATGAATATGCCGAACTTCGCATCCATATACCATCTTGGAACCCTATACTTCTTTAGGGAGCTCCATCTTGGTTTAAATGGCCCTTCAGGCAGATTTGGAAGCCTTAAATTTGCGCTGAACAATATAGTTCACCTAAAGCATTCTAAAAATATTTACCTAAAATCTTTTATGGCTTCCTCTTCTCTCTTAAAGGACTCCCTTAAGTCTTTGGCAGCTTCCTCCGGCGGCATTACGTTAATGTAAATCCCTGTGCTCTTTTCGAATCCAGCCCATGTAGCTAGACTAGGATAAACTTCGATGTGCCAATGATAATGTTTTTCCGGGATCATGTGAAAGCCAAAGTTGTAGGGTGGATCGCTCAACAGATTTCTTAAACCTCCGAAGCTTACTCTAAGAGTCTCAGCGAGATCTCTAGTTTCATCCTCTGTGAGCTCTAGAATTAATGACTGATGTCTTTTTGGAAAAATCCAAAACTCAAATGGGTTTGTTGGAGCCCATGGTGCAAAAACCACAAATCCATTATTCTCCCATATAAAGCGTTCACTATCGATTTCCGCCTCAATTATTCTGCAGAAAACACAGCGTCCATTCTCCACATAATATTTTTCGCAAACATTTCTTTCCTCCTCCACTATACTTGGGAGAATCGGCGTCGCTATTATTTGGCTATGAGCATGTGACAGCGATGCGCCTGCTTTAGCTCCGTGATTCCTGAAAATCGATACATATTTCACGTATTCCCTCGACATGAAGAATGAAACTCTATCTTTCAGCGCATTTATCACGTGAACCAGCTGCTGTATTCTAGATACGCTTGGATGCTCATCATGATTCGGCGACTCGATTAAAACCTCGTGATAGCCGAGAGCTTCCATATAGACATGAATATGGTCTGCTTGAGGACTTAAGGTAGCCCCCGGTTTTCGCGGTGAAAACGCTGGATAAAGATTAGGTACGCATCTAATGACCCAGTCTTTACGGCGTACTCCATCTTTATCATAGTCTTTTCTCAGCTCGCCATCTTCCATGAAATATATTAGTGAGGCTGGCGGGGTTAAATGCTCATTTCCTGGGCAGAATGGGCAGATTATTACTTTATTCTCTTCCACTTGGTTCCCTCTAAAGTCCGTAGGTCTTCTCTTTCTATGTGAGGCGATGACAACCCATCTATTCAAAATATAATCTTTCCTTAATTCGTTTGCCATAACATTAACCCAATAAATCCTCTATCAAGCTTAGTGTCTTAAGATTTATGGTTACAAAAACAATAATAGGAAGCAATATATTTTTCAATAAATCGTAGGTTGGAGGAAAGTATGGAAATTAGCGAGATTAAAATGAGGATCCTGAGGATCTTGTGGCAGTTTAATAGACCAGCCTACTTGAGGGAGATATCTGGGGAACTCAATCTTAAGACACGATCCGTTAACATGCATCTCCTTGGATTGAGGAGGAAAGGTTATGTGGAGGCGCTCGGTAATGGACTTTATGCTTTAACGGATTTAGGTAAAGAGCTTTTAGGTTTTCCTAGAATAGATGAAAATTTAGCTAGAAGAATTCTGAGTAAAGTTCCCTTTGAATCCGCTTTTCACTTCTATTTTGGAGAGAATAGTCCATTGAATATATCATCAGATAATTTGATTGATTTATGTGATAAAATTAGGGAAATAGATATAAGATCCCTGGAATTTCATCTTTTTCGAGGCGATTTTGAAAATTGGATTTCATTTCTAGGAGACATAGAGCTCGCTAAGCGGCTAGAGCTTATTAGGAAATCTAATCTCTCAGGTGGGAACCTTAGAGAGAAGGTTTACGAGTGTATAAAGGTAAGATGCGATGAGCTCCTAAAGATTAGTGAGATTAAAAATGACATTTAAAAGATGATAAGAAGTTTTGAAAGATTTTTTCTTCCTCCTCCTCATTCAATTTTCTCTTAAGGAAAAATGGTCTACTAACATATGATGTGTATGTTATTGAGTATATGCGGTTTGACTTTGAGCAATACCACGTTAAGTTTTTACATAAAGTTGTTTTCCTGGTGGATAAACCGGATTTTCTGATACCATACCTATACACTGCGTTATGCCGCATAATTTTTCCAGCCTCGCTGGATTGGAAAGCGATATTTTTATGGCTCTTTTTCAAGTCTTTCCAGTAATTTTTCTGGAACCATGCATCAATATCCTTATATGTATCTTCGAAAAGCACGTTTGCCATGGAAAAATATTCTATTGATAGTCTCCTACCAACCTCGGTAAATGTAGAAAACCTCTGATCCATAAACGTTAAATATGTTCTTCCAACGGCGATTCTTCTTTCAGTGAGCAAAAAACTGCGGGGAACACTAAAACGGATGTTTAGCGCCGACCATGTCACTAGATCTTCTTCTGTATGGCACTTAAATGATCCAAGTAAATGCTCGATTAGTTTTTCACCTTCCTCCATGAGTGGCGGGAATACGAAATGAGCTGTTATTATCCTATTGCTTTTTTCACAGATCCAAATATAGGTTGGTTCTCTTAAGCCAGATCCAGTCTCAAGAACCATAGAACGCGCATTATGAGAAGAAATAAAAATGTTCTCCGCCGTTTTAACTTTCACGTCGATCTTCTTTTTCGCCGTCTTCTCAATGCTCTTCTTTACGCTCCCAATAAATGATGTGGATATCTCGGCTAGAGATTTAGGTTTTTTGGGATTAATTTGCTCCCACTTAACTTCCAGAAGTAAATTCTCCATCTCAAGCTTAAAATACCCTGAATTTATGTTACCGCTTTCAGCCGTAAGGCGCATCTCTTCAGGTATCTGAAGCAGGAAGCCATTCCAACCTAATTCTTTAAACTTCAAGCGTTCATGTCACCATCATTGAAATTTAATAGTGCCATATGGTTTATCGAATAGTTCTATCATCCCAAAATATTTTTGGATCTCCCTTAAATCTTTTTGTTTATAGAAGTATTACACTGAAGGAGAGAGCCTTGATCTTCGATTTTCCAGTCGACTTTATTGGCGAGGGTATGGCTAAAATCGTCGTTCCAAATCTCAGCGCGTTTAAGAGGGGGCCTTGGGACTATGCTCCCTCTAAGGCCCCTGTTTTCTACAACCCCCTTATGAAGCCTTGTAGAGATATCGCTGTTTTAGTTCTCCAATCGTATGGAGAATATTCACATAGAGATCTAAGAGTCTCCGAGCCGCTGACCGGTTGCGGTGTTAGGGGGATACGCTTTGCAAAAGAGGTTAAAGGGGTGAACTCGGTTTATCTTAATGATGTAAGTGAAAGAGCCTATAGAATGGCTAAATATAATGTTCAATTAAATGATCTTGAAGGAAAAGTTTTTGTCTCGAACGAGGATGCAAACCTATTTCTATCTAGGCACGCAGCCTTGTCTCAGAGGTTCGACTTCATAGACATAGATCCGTTTGGCTCACCAGCCCCTTATATTGACTCGGCTATTAGAGCCTTGAGGGATGGCGGGATGCTGGCTTTAACGGCAACGGATTTGGCTTCACTCTGCGGTATTTACCCGAAAGCCGCTCTCAGAAAGTACGGCGGTTTATCTCTAAAAACCGAGTATGCCCGTGAAATTGCTGTAAGGCTCTTAGCTGGTTGCCTAGCTAGCATAGCTGCCAAACATAATATTGGTGTAAAGATACTTTTTAGTCACGTCACAAAACACTGCGTGCGTCTCTACGCATTAATTGAATATGGTGCCAGAAAAGCGGATAGATCTCTAGATAACATGGGTTTTCTAATCCATTGCCCTAAATGTTTTTATAGAGAAGCCGTGCGGGACATACTTCCTTTAAATGTCAGTTTAAGATGCCCGGAGTGCAGTTCGCCTCTAAAGGCTGCTGGACCCTTGTGGCTCAGAGAGATAGTTAACAAAGATTTTTGCGCTGTCATCGAAAAAAACATGGAGATTATCAAGCATGTGAATAATGAGATTGCGAAGCTAATCTCGGTAATTAGAGAGGAGGCTGAAGCCCCAATCACATACTACGTTATCGATAAAATATGTGAGAAAATTAAAGCTCCAACTCCTCCGATAAAGGAAGTCATTAATAACATTAGGGATATGGGCTTCAAGGCATTCCGCACGCATTTCCATAATAGAGGTATAAAAACCGATGCACCACCATCCATAGTGACTGAAGCCATTAAGAGAGCGGTGAAATGCGGGATTTACAATCGAAAGCTCACTCTTTAATGACTTCAATCACATCTAAACTGGCGTCAATGGATTTTACTGAATGCGTGATCATTCCAACTGAGATAATGTCTGGACCGAGTTTAGCGTATTCTAATATATTTTCCCCATTTATTCCGCCTGATATTTCAATTAGAACCTTACTGCGGAGACCATTTTCCCTTAGAGATTCAATAACCCTGCGGGCTTCCTCAACAGACATGTTATCCAACATTATTATTTCAGCCCCAAGTTTAGCCGCTAGCACAGCTTGCTCTCTATCCTTAACTTCAACCTCAATCTTCTTAGAGAAACTTCCCATTGAGCGCGCTCTGTTTAGCGCCTCCTCTAGGCTGCCAGCGATAACTATATGGTTATCTTTAATCAGGATTTGGTCATCAAGTTTAAGTCTATGCGGGTCTCCGCCACCGATCACAACGGCCCGTTTATCAAAATATCGGAGTCCGGGAGCAGTTTTTCTCGTTGCAGCCACACGGACATTGAGTCCAGCATCTCTTATCTTTTTAACTAGTTTTCTCGTCTCCGTGGCTATTCCACTCATTCGAGAAAAAATATTTAATGCCGTTCTTTCAACGGAGAGTAGTGCTCTTCCATCCCCCTCAACTATGGCGATAACTGTATTTGGTGAAACTTCGTCTCCTTCATTCACCAGAAACTTGGCTTTTATCCCAGCTATATCGAAAATAGTTTTCAGCTCTTGTAGCCCAGCTATAACTGCCGCCTCCTTGACAACTATCTGCGCTCGCACCTTAGTTTCCAGCGGCACCACGAGCTCGGTAGTTATATCGCCTAAACCTATATCCTCTTTAAGAAAGACGCTGATCTTCTCCTTCAATAGCTCTGCAGGTATACTCAATGATATCACCATTCTAAACCAAACTTGTTTTAATAAAATTAGTTCCTATTAAGGATTATTAACGGGGTTAGTCCATGCGCATCTACCCTCTCCATCAACTATTTCCACCCTAAAATAAGGATAATTAAAATCCCTTTTAACTTCAATCCTACTGATTCCTTCATGATTATATTCAATTGTAAACACCTCGTTTTTTGTAGTTTCCATATAAATTATCTGCCTTGAGCTTACATTTACATGATCGACACTCGCAACTATATCTTCATAAATTCTTCTCCTCTTCGAGTCCCTCCAGCTGTTCAGTATTTCCATTATTGTGGCGAGCGACATAGAGAAGCCTTTCCCGTTAGGCGCTACTAGATTAAGCCTAACGATTGGTGTTGAATTCATCTGGAGGAATTTTTGCTCATAGTGAAAGTAGGTTATTCTTGGAGCCATGCTTGAATAGAATCTACCTGTCCTTATGGATTTCAGCGCCTCTTCTAAACACATGTCGTTCACGTTAATCCATATGTATCCGCCGTCGGCGTCTATGGGCGCCCTAATATATCTATGCGAGTCATCCACCGCTAAACCCCCAACCCTCCTATTAGATGAAAGGAGATTATCCCAATATGTTAAGCTATATCCCTTGGCTACTTCAACATCGCATCCAGTATTATAGATTTCTATACCGATATAGCCGCTTAGCTGGATTAAATCTTCATATACTAGATTAGACCAGTATGGATGCGCTATAAACGCCAATCCGCCAGATTCATTAGTGTAGTCTATTAGGTCTTGGGGGTTACCCATATTTAATATCGCCGGGTCATCTACTCCTAAAATCACTATGTGGTATGGTTCACCAAGCCTGCTATTTCCTCTAGAAACTTCAACTCCGAAGCTATAAACGCCTTTAAAAGACTTTACGCCGGATAATTTTTCATGGTCTGTTATAGAAAGAAATGTATATCCTCTTTCCTCATAGAATTAGCAACATTATCTGGACTGAGTAAGCCGTCTGAAAGGTTGCTGTGGCAATGTATCGACCCCTTAAGCCATAACCCCTCATACATCGAGAACCGAACCATTTTTCCCGCAACTCCTCCAAATCGTATTCTAAGTCTGATGGTGGAGAAAGATTTATAACTTATTTCTCTTATTTGGAAGATTAAATTTAAAGAAGACATATGGGAGAATAGATCCGTGGGTCACAGGAAGATTAACGCTCCAAGAAGGGGATCATTAGCCTATTTACCTAGAGCTAGAGCATCCCGTATAGTTGGGAGAATAAGATACTGGCCTGAAGTTGAAGAGGGGCCTGTTTTATTGGGGTTTGCTGGTTATAAGGCCGGTATGACTTACGCGGTGATTATTGATGATGAGCCCGGGTCACCGAACTTCGGTAAAGAAGTTATCCAGCCGGTCACCGTTATTGATGCGCCTCCAATGTATGTAGCTGCAATACGCGCTTACGTGGAGGATGAAAATGGTCTTAAGACGTTAACCGAGGCTTGGGCTGCCCCACTGCCTAAAGATTTAGGCAGAGTGATAACTCCTCCAAAGAACGATGTGAAAGAAAACCTAGAGAAAATAGAAAGATATCTTGATAAAATAGTAGAATTTAGAGTCTTAGTTGCCACGCAACCAAAATTGGCGGGTATTCCGAAAAAGAAGCCGGATTTAATGGAGATAAAAGTGGGTGGGGGGACAATAAAAGAACAAGTTGACTACGTGAAGAAGATCTTAGGTAAGACAATATCTGTAGAAGAGGTTTTTAAGGAAGGACAGTTTGTGGATGTCATAGCGATAACTAAGGGTAAAGGCTTTCAAGGACCAGTTAAAAGATGGGGTGTAAGAACACTCCAGCATAAAACCCGAAAGACGGAACGAGGTGTTGGAACATTAGGCCCGTGGGGTATGAAAAGAGTCATATATACTGTTCCAAGAGCTGGGCAGATGGGTTTTCATCAGAGAACCGAATATAATAAGCGTATAATAAAGATTGGTAAAGATGGAAGGGAGATAACGCCTAAAGGCGGCTTCCTGCATTATGGGCTGGTCAGAGGCTCATATATAGTGTTAAGCGGAAGCGTTCCAGGTCCAGCCAAAAGGCTAATAAGGCTTAGATATCCTGCTCGCCCGCCAGGAAAGATAAGCGGATCTCCACCACAAATTCTCTTCATATCACTTGAACCCCAGCAGGGAGTTTAAGGCGGGATGCGTGATATGATGAAGCTTTTTGTCCGGGTTTTTGACTTAGAGGGAAAAGAGGCTGGTAGAATTCGCCTACCGGATGTTTTTAGAACCCCTTTTAGACCCGACGTTATAAAACGCGCTGTAATAGCCATTCAATCCCGAAGGCTCCAGCCTAAGGGCAGAGACCCTTATGCTGGAAAAAGGACCACAGCTGAGTCTTGGGGAGTTGGCCACGGGCTCTCGAGGGTTCCACGCCTAGATACCGGTAGAGCAGCTTTCGCTCCCGGGGTTGTTGGAGGACGGCTGGCCCATCCGCCAGTAGTTGAGAAGAGAATCTATAAGAAGATTCCTAAAAAGGAGAAGAAGTTGGCGTTATTCTCAGCTATAGCGGCGTCAGCGCAGAGAGATATGGTTAAGGCTAGGGGACATGCTGTTGACAACATACCGGAGATACCTTTAGTCGTTGTGGACGACTTTGAAAGCATAAAGAGAGCGAAGGATTTGAGAAGGGCTCTGATAAATCTCGGGGTTTGGTCAGATATTGAAAGGGTTATAGAGAGCGTAAAAGTTCGAAGTGGTAAAGGTAAGATGCGCGGTAGGAAGAAGAAAGTGGCAGTTGGACCGTTAATAGTTGTATCTAAGGATGATGGCATATTTAGGGCTGCCAGAAACATTCCGGGGGTAGATGTTGCTAGAGTGAGGGATCTGAACCCGGAGCTGTTAGCTCCTGGGGCTCACCCGGGAAGATTAACTGTTTGGACTAGATCTAGTATTGAGGAGCTTAAAAAGGCGATTTTGGTTGAGGAGGTGGATTAAGGTTGGATCCGCACGAGGTTATTATACATCCGCTTGTAACCGAGGTTACAAGCCGTATGATTGAGAAGGAGAACAAGATAGTTTTCATCGTTAATCGAGCGGCAACTAAGGGTGACATAAAGAGGGCTGTTGAAGAGCTATATCAGGTTAAGGTCAGCGGTATTAATACGTTGATAACTAGAGAGGGGACCAAAAAAGCTTATGTGAAGCTTGCTGAAGAGTATAGTGCAACGGATTTGGCAGTTAAGCTAGGTATATTCTGATAGGTGGGGAGATTGGGAAAGAGAATATTGGTTCAAAGAAGAGGAAGGGGCTCGCCTACATTTAAAGCCTCAACGCATAAACGCGTTGCCCCGGCGAGATATCCTAACCTATCAAACATTAATATAATGGACGCTGTTTTAAAGGGGCAAGTAATAGAGTTGATTCATGATCCCGGTAGAGGGGCTCCATTAGCCCATATAGAGCTTGAGACCGGAGAAAGATGTTACACTGTGGCTCCTGAAGGAGTTCATGAGGGACAGATAATAGAGGTTGGTGGAAAGGCATCTATAAACGTTGGCAACATTCTCCCAGTCGGAGCAATTCCCGAAGGTACAACAATATGCAACATAGAAGCACTACCCAGCGATGGGGGAAAACTTGCGCGTTCATCCGGAGCATACGCCACAATAATATCACATACACCTGAAGGGACACTCGTATCACTTCCATCAGGTAAAACACGTTATATTAACGACTTATGTTTAGCGACGATTGGTGTTGTGGCAGCTTCTGGCCGAATAGAGAAGCCCTTTGTGAAGGCTGGCAAGAAATTCCATTTGATGAGGGCGAAGGGACATAAGTATCCAAGGGTGCGTGGCAGGGCGATGATAGCAGCCCTACATCCCTTCGGAAGCGGCAGAAGAGGAGCCAGAAAACCCACGATGGTTTCCCGTAATGCGCCACCTGGAAGAAAAGTTGGGCTGATAGCTGCCAAAAGAGCTGGTAGAAGAAAGAAAGAGTAGCTCTCTTTAGCTTCTAAATGAAGTTGATGCTCGTGAAGATATATGAAACCTAGGTGATGGCATAATGAGAATGCGGTTAGCTGTAATTCTTCCGTTCGGCGACATCTATGATACAAAAAACTGATTCTCATGAAACAGCTGGGATGCACGGATGTTATAGGACATGGGCCCCCAACACCGAGAGATTCAGAGATCTGGGAGTACGGAGACATTATTCAAATTAAGAGGCATGTTGAAAGCTATGGTTTAAAGCTGGAGGTGCTTGAAGACGCCCCTCCAATAGAGAAGATAATATATGATTTGCAGGGGAAAAAGGAGCAGCTTGAAAACTTCTGTAAATCATTAGAAAACCTGGGTAAGGCGGGTATAAAAGTTATAAAGCCACAGCATATGCCTCCGGTTCCAAACATGATTTGGAGGACGGAGATCGACAAGCCGACTAGGGGCGGGGCAACTTCAACAGCCTTTGACTACAACCTGGTGAAGGATATACCGCCAACCGTTAGGTTTGGCGCATATAAAGAGGAGGAGATCTGGAAAAACCTCGAATATTTCCTTAAAAACGTTGTTCCAACGGCTGAAGAAAACGGCGTCGTAATAACGTTTCATCCAGATGACCCGCCAATATCTCCAATCCAGGGTTTTCCGCGAATACTCAGAAGCGTAGAAGCCTTCGACAAGCTGCTTAGCATCGTCCCCAGCGATAACGTTGGCATATGCTTTTGTCAGGGATGTTTTGCGGAGATGGGGGTTGATGTTCCAGCAGCCATAAGATATTTCGGCAGAAGAAAGAAAATATTCTTTGCCCACTTCAGAAACGTTGTAGGTTCAGTGCATGAGCCCGGTGGTTTTCAAGAAATCTTTCATGATGACCCGTCTGGTAGAGTCGATATGTTTGAAGCTATGAAAGCCTATTATGAAGTTGGATTTGAGGGGCCTATGAGGCCAGATCATGCTCCGAAGACCATAGCCGACCTACTATTTGAATTTTTCGGAGGGAGCCCTGGATACTATATGATAGGAAAAGTTCTCGCCCTCGGATACATGAAGGGGCTTGCTGAGGCTATTGAAAAAGCCTTCTTTAAAGAGAAGGTGTTGGAGAAAAAGTAGTATTCTCGGGAAGAGAAGAGTTTTCTCAGCTTTCTTTTTCAAGGAACTTTTCCAAGAGATCTGGTCTAGGCGGGTAAGCGTCTCTTAAAGGTATCCCTGAGGCTATCATCTTTCTAATGGCATCCTCTTTTAACTCTATCTCATAAGCCTTCACGGCTATTTCTTCAGCCTTCTCCCTCGGTATGGCTATAACACCATCCGCGTCACCCATTATTATATCTCCCGGCCTTATATAGACTCCGGCGCATGTAACAGCCACATTAACTTTATACGGCACGAGTATGCCCCCTATGTGCTCAGGCGTCGCATTCTTCGCGAATACGGGGAAATTAAGTTTCATTATATAAGGGCTGTCTCTGACTCCACCATCGGTAACTATACCTGCGGCACCCTTAACCTTAAAGCCGAATGTTATACAATCGCCAAATACCCCTACATCGCTTCTGCCGAGTGATGCTGCAACTATAACTTCTCCGCCCCTAATTAAGTCGTATGCTTCATGAACAGCATTTCCTTTAAATCCCTCTCTACTCGCCTCCTCGCATTCTATGTATTTTATGGTTAGGGCAGGTCCTACGGTCTTCATGTTAGGTAGCAGGGGTTTCACTCCGGAAAGCAGATATTTGCTTCTTGACTCCCCTAAAAGGCTGTAGGCCGTTGCAACCGACGCCCTGCTCAGCAATCTTAAAACCTCATTTAGATTAAAATCTTCCTCAACCATCTTAAACCTCCATATTAACTAGACTTTTAGGCATCTATAGGGTGAGAGAAATGGTTTTTAAGCGTTTTCACTAACATAAGGTATTGGATACAAAAGCATCAACAAACTAGTTGATCAAGGGGCAATAATCTTATTACCTACTTTTCTAATTCTAATCCCTTATAGGTTGATGGTATGGGGAAAACTCTCTCAGAAAAAATATTTAGCTTCGCGTCTAAGAAAGATGTTTACGCCGGCGACATAGTGATAGCAAACATCGATGCAGCTATGGCTCATGATGGAACAGCGCTCCTAGCAATAAACGCCTTTAGAG
>JAOAJJ010000090.1 GCA_026414245.1 Candidatus Bathyarchaeota archaeon | reverse complement strand
CTCTGGAGAACACTAGGCGGGAGGATGAGTTAATACGGTCGCTAAACAGCTATATTAGAGTTTACGGCAACGTTGCTTACGCCCTCAACGTGCCTTTCTCAGCAGGTAAAACAGCGACTTATGTTAGAGCATTAGCCGACACGCTGGTCGGGGTGGCTGGCGAGGAGAGGAAAGGCTTTATAGATATGAGTCTAAGGACCTGCGAGAAGAGCATTGATTTAAACAGCATATTGCGCCGCATATCACCGAAACTAGGTGGAAGCGGAGGAGGGCACCCGCAGGCTGCGGGGGCAAGGATACCTAAGGAGAACTTCCATAAGTTTATAGAGGAGCTGGATGTGGCTTTAAAGGGCTGGGCGAGCGGGTAGGGAGCAGTCTCCAAAAATATTTATCTTGAGGTATATCTCTATTTTATTCCGCCGATGAGGAGGGCTGCAGTACCCGATTTGATGAGGGCCCCTGGGGTATCTGAGGCATCATCTTAAAATAAACTTTTTAAGGGGAATCTTCTAAACAAGATTGCTAAACTAGCGTTCGGAAGGAGTTTGGGGGTTTAGATCTGGGTCTCGAAGAATATGTTGCTGAGGTGGCTAGATCCTACGGCTGGGATGTAGAGCTTAGGAGGAGGCATGGAAGCCGTATTCAGGATCTTATACTTCATAGAGGGGGCTTAGTTCTAGTTGTTCAGGTTAAAGATCTATCTAATCCAGCTGGCCCCAGAGCTGTCTCGCAGACCAAGAAGGATTTCGATGAATATATTAAGCATCTCCTCGAAGAAAAGCTGGGCGTTATGGTGATTCCAGTGTTAATCTCGAACGATGTGTCGGAGAAAGCAAGGAGGAGAGCCCTATCTTATGGGATAAGATGCTATAAGCCAAGCGACTTGGAAAAGATACTTAAGTAAACCGTATTCTAGCCCTCAACTATTAGGGTTATTTTAACCTGATTCTCATGTCCCCTAAGCTTATCCACAAGGCTTCTCGAGAGATCACATGCAGCCTTATTAGCTCTGATCGCTATGGTTTTACCGCAGACATAGCTGCTTTTCCTAATGACCATGTCTGTCGGATGCGTAAAAGTTAAAGCCGGACTCCCATAAGCCTTGACTATCTCTCTTTCGCCGCCAGCCTCAATAATAATCATCATGGAGACTTCAGCTTTCTTCGCAGCCTCCTTAAATTTTTCGCTTAAATCCCTCGCAGCCTTATCGGCTCTAACAGCGATTATGCAGTCACCCCTCTCGGTGAGAAAGCTCTCCCTTGTCACTTCAAATGTAGATCTATGAGCCGCCCTTATGAGCGGGTGGCCGAACGCCGCTATCTCTTCAACTATCCTCAAGAACTCTCACCACGCAATTCCCCTCATTTTCATCCTTCTGCGGCGTCTCGTTAAGTTTTGCAGGGGATGATTCCGATAAACTAAATATTCTGGTTTACCTTAATATTTATGAATGACTGAAGACGGTATTTGGAATGACCTCAGCTATATCTGAAAGCATANTTAGAGCCTATGATATACGCGGCATTTATGGCTTAGACCTAGACGAGAGGGTAGCCTATATTACAGGGAGAGCCCTAGCGGACTACGCTGGTAACGAGGGTAAAACCTTTATTGTCGGAAGAGACGTAAGGCTGAGCAGCAAGCCTCTCCGCGACGCCCTCGTAAGCGGCATGACTGCTGGCGGATTGAATGTTGAAGATATAGGTGTGGTGACGACGCCGCTGCTCTACTTCGCTACGAGACATTATGGGGCTGACGGCGGGGTAATGGTTTCAGCATCACATAACCCACCCGAATGGAATGGTTTCAAAATCCTGTCTGGTAGGGGTTTCCTATGTATGGGTAGCGGAATGGAAGAGTTTAAGGAGATCGTGCTTAAGGGGGGTTTCAGGGAGTCTAGGACTGGGTCAGTTAGAGTTAACGCTGAAGCCATTAGAGACTACGAGGAACACGTCTCAAAAAAAGTGGATTTGGGTAGAAGCCTAAAGGTGGCTGCCGATCCCGGCGGGGGCTCATGCACAGTACTGATGCCGGGCGTCTTCAGAAAGGTTGGTTTAGATGCCCACATAATATATGGTGAGCCGGACGGCTCGTTCTTAAAGCATCCCCCCGAGCCTAATGAGCAGACTCTAGAGGAGTTGAGGAGACTTGTATATGAGCATAAGGCTGACTTCGGGGTTAGCTTCGACGGCGATGGGGACAGAGCAATATTTATTGACGATAAGGGTCGGTTAGTTTCAAGCAGCATAATTCTATCGCTGCTAGCCAAATATTATTTGAGCTTGAATAAGGGTGCTGCCGTTGTATATGAGGTTAGCTGCTCCATGATAGTTGAGGAAACCATAAGTTCTCTTGGCGGAAAACCGATTTTAAGCCGCGTTGGACACACCTATATCTACGATAAGATGGTGAGTGAGAACGCTGTATTGGGCGGCGAGACGAGCGGCCACTTCTACTTTAGGGATATGTATGGTTTCGACGACGCCGTTTACGCGAGCCTAAAGGTGGCTGAAGCCATATCGAAGGATGGGAGGAAATTCTCTGAGATAGTTGACTCTATACCCAAGTATCCGCAGATACCGGTTAGAGGTTATAGATGCCCAGATGAAGTGAAATTTAAGGTTGTTGAGGAGCTAGCCGAAGAGTTTAGCTCCCTCGGATATAGGACGATAACTATTGATGGGGTTAAAGTTATCACTGAGGATGGATGGTTTCTTATAAGGGCATCTAATACCCAGCCGCTCATAAGAATGAATGCTGAGGCGAAAGATGAAGATAAACTAAATAGATTGGTTTCATTAGCCGAGAAAGAGATTCTCAGAAAGATAAAGCGGATAATTGAGTAATACTAGCTTATTGGGAAGCGTAGTAGGGCGGCTATCCCTCCGAGAGCCTTTAGTTTTGCACCAGCCTCATGCTCAACACTTATAATTCTAACCTTCCCACCCTTATCCTCGACGCTCCGTATGAGACCCTCTAGGAGAAGCATCTCATCCTCCGCGGACCCCCTAATTAGCTCGTCTGTCACTAATATTTCCTCAACCGCGGCAAGGGAGACTGCACGCTCAACCTCACTTAAGCCGTAAGTGACATCTCCCCTCCCCGCCCCTAGGCGCTTTAAAACCTCCTCGACTGCGGAGGCTTCCTCAACCACGCGGATATGCTGGAGGGCTTTAGATAGTATGCCGGAGCGCATAGCCTCGTAGATCCCGGATCTTCCGGCACTATTCACGCTCTTAACATCAATTATTTTATCATAGATGTTCGATTGGCTCTCCCTTAAGAAGCCCATGAACATTTCTTTAACGAACCCGACTCCAACCACAACTATTGAGCCATCTAAAGATTTAACCAAGTCTTCCAGAACCCTTAAAGCAGACTTAAACATTTCGTTAAGAACCCTCTGCCTCTCATCAGCCATATGTTTTCCGGGTAGACTGATGTGTTCCTCAGAGACTATGTTTAAGCCGTCTCCACTCAAGGTGGCTGCACAATATCCTTCATCATCAATAGACATTACTATTATAGGCGGCACTCTACCCGAAGCCGCCCGCTCAATCTGCCTAACATGATAGTCCAGCCATCTCTTCTTAATTATTGTGAGCCGCGTGTTCAAAGTTATATTGAAGGTGTGATGTGAGCCCATAGCCCCAATATCTTCAGGCGCGTCGCAAACTACGCCGTGAACCCTAAGGCGGTTTAGGCTCCTATCCCAGTAAACGCTCTCAACTTTAAGGCCTAGGAAAACCGATATCCTTTTACCCTTCTCAGACCTTTCGTACCTTTCGCCTGAGCGGACTTCCCGAGTGGTTCTGGCATATGCGACGTCGCCCTTCTGGATAACCGTGTAAAGTACCCAAAAGTCTTCGAGGAACTCTGGGATAACGGTGACTCTTCCATGCTTAAGATCTTTCTCTAGAACCTTCATTGAAGAAACCTCTAGCAATGCTTTAGCATTAGGCATCTGTCAGGCGTTGGGTTAGGTCTGAACTGAAGATAAGGTTAATTAAAACTTATTAACCTTCCGCTTTAAAGCATAAAGCGAAACCCTCTATTTCGGATTTAGATGATGTGTTACATATGGGTGAGCTGCTCATAACCCTTGACTTTGACCTAGTTGCGGGAAAATTTTTGAGGAGATTGAACCGGTTTACGGCTTTAGCAAAAGTTAACTCTGAGGAAGTTTATGCGCACCTACCTAACTCCGGTAGGCTTACAACAGCGCTGAACTCTGGGGAGACAGCGTATTTTAGGATGCGGAAAGCTAGAGCTGGCGAAAAGAGCGTTTATAGCATGTTCGCGATCCAATATGGCGCCGTACCAATCATTGTGGATGCTCAATTCTCAAATTTTCTCGCTGAGACAGCGATCAAAGCGGGTTTAATCCACGATTTAGCCGGCTACAGCATAATCAAGAGGAATTTTAGGCCGGATAAGCGATCAAAAGTTAGATTAGATTTCGCGGCGGAGAAGAGCTCAGAACTATTTTACATCGAGGTTAAATGCGTAACTCACGTTGTGGACTCCACCGCGCTTTTTCCCGACGCCCCAACCCGTAGAGGGAGACAACATATAATAGAGTTAACAGCCCTTTTAGAGCGCGGCTTCAAATCCGGATTAATATTTTCAGTCCAGAGGCCAGACGCTCACATAGTTAAACCAAATCTTGAGGTGGATCCAGAGTTCGCGGTGCTGCTGGAAAACGCTTTGCTTAAGGGCCTAAAGATCTTCACTATTAAATCGACTTTTAAGCCCCTGAGAACCATAATTCTAGATTCTGATGGAGTGCGGTTTAAAATTTAGGCTGCAGCCGACTACTCCCTTAAAACCCTCTCCTCGTCATGAACTATCTCATTTGACGCCAAGTAACTTATCAGCTTGTCACTTATAATCGGTTTTCCATCGCGCAGAGGATACATGTAGGGTAAATATATCTCTGATTTCTCATTAATCCTTATGCGCAAACCTCTTTTAACCGGTATATCCTCCAGCTTAACGCCTTCGCTCACCAGTTTAGCCACGTAAACAGCGCCGTCAATGGAGAATTGTCCTTTACCAATGTTTCTAGAGAGGGCGCTGGGAGCCCTAGAAGTAATCAGTTTTCTCGTTCTCCCCCTAGGCGGATTGTCGC
>JAOAJJ010000089.1 GCA_026414245.1 Candidatus Bathyarchaeota archaeon | reverse complement strand
GTGCACTCTACACTGGCTTATCATTGGGCTCGTCTCATCGAGCTACTTTACGCGGCTGAGCGGGCGTTTGAGCTCGTTAGAGACCCGGAGATAACGGGCAGAAACATACGAAATAATAAGATTGGTAAGCCGGGTGAGGGCGTTGGGGTCGTTGAAGCATGTAGGGGAACATTGATCCATCATTATGTGCTGGACGAGAATGCCCTGATTAAGGACGTTAATCTAATCGTTGCTACTGTGAATAATGCCCCCTCGATAAATATGTCGATATGTAGGGCTGCCAGGGATTTAATCCACGGGGGAGATGTTGACCAACGTCTTCTTAACATGGTGGAAATGGTTTTTAGGGCATATGACCCATGTCTTGCATGTGCAACACACTTCGCGGTTGGCCAAATGCCGCTCACCATAGAAATATATGATTTCAAGAGAAGATTAATTAAGAAGATAAAGAGATAATTTAAGACTCTATCTCAGCTATGGTTTTATCGTCTTTAAATTTTATAAGATTGTCGTTGCAACAGACTACTTAGCCCCTGCGGTCGGTGTCTAAAGGGGCATTGTCTATGAACCTAATAGATACTCATGCACATTTAGAAGAGGTTAATAACCTTAAAGATGCTATTAAAAGAGCTGCCGAGATAGGCGTTATCGCAATAATTGCTGTGGGCTCTGATTACGATTCAAATGTTTGGGTGATGAATGAAAG
Source organism: Candidatus Bathyarchaeota archaeon (assembly GCA_026414245.1). Lineage (GTDB taxonomy): Archaea > Thermoproteota > Bathyarchaeia > Bathyarchaeales > DTEX01 > DTEX01. Next base: position 4,460 of record JAOAJJ010000089.1, on the reverse strand, counting down.
CCGAAAATACGAGGTTAAGGGACTAAAGATCTATTCAGCGCTGGGGCTTCATCCATGGGGGCTTGACCCCTCAAAGGTTGAGGAGACCATAGAATTCATCGAAAAAAACGTTGATAAAGCTGTAGCTTTAGGCGAAGTTGGCTTAGATTACTGGGATAAAGAGGCTAGAAGGAGCGAGGATAGGCGGGAGCTACAAAGAAGAATCTTCAAGAGGATCCTTTATATGGCGAAGATAAACGATAAACCAGTTTCAATTCATAGTAGGGGTGCATGGGAGGACTGTGTTAACATAGTTATAGAAGCCGGGGTGAAGAGAGCTGTTTTTCACTGGTTTAGCGGCCCTAATAGTGCCCTGAAAAGGCTTATTGACCACGGTTACTATGTCTCCGCTACACCGGCGGCAGCCTACAGTAAAGAGCATAGAAGAGTTATATTGAAGACGCCTTTAGAGAACATAATCTTAGAAACCGATTCACCCGTAGCTTATGCTGGGGAGCCCTCTGAGCCAGCCCATATAATCAAGGCGCTGAACGCTGTTGCCGAAATTAAAGGTTTAGATGTGAAAACGGTGGCTGAAGAAACTACTGAAAATGCGAAAAGAATCTTCAGGTTTAACTAAGTCTTTAAAACAAAATTTACGATTATTTCGGGCTTCGTAACCTCTGGGTGAAATAGACAGCCATAAACGTCTTTCGACTCATGCTTAATCATGCAGTCTAATGTTCCAGTTTTAGCCAAGCTCTCTAAAGGCTTCGATATTTTTGCAGCTTTCCCAGTTAGAAAATACGCATAAAATTCTTTTTCTTTCACCAATATATTCTCCCTAACCACCTTTACATTAAATAATCCGATTTTTGCCTTATCGAATAGATGGCAATGGAAGGCTTTCGCGATGACTTGGAAGCTTGATCCCACTCCTAAAACCGGTCTATCGCATTTTTCTAACCATTCAAACCATTCTCCAACTAAAAACTTATCGTCTCTTAACGCGGATCCGGAAATAATTACTTTTTCTACGGAGTGCAGGTCTCTTAAATTAACCTCGGTGTAACGTTTAGTAAGTAGATTGACGCCTATATTACTTAAGATATTTGCAATGGGTCTAACGAACTCTAGCTCACTTAAAGGCTCATAACATAGATTAATTAGCAGTATCCTCATTTACTAATTAGCCTCAAATCTTTTACCTTAAATATGCCCGAGTTCTCCCTATAGTGTATTTCGTAGTCTGTTACCTCGATTCTCTTCCTGAAGAACGGTGCGTCGAGAACTGTTGTTTCTATTTCGCCGCCTTCACCAGCGGCGCTTATACCATATTTTTTCTGAAATTCCAAAATTTTTCTCACAAATTCATAATCTATAGTTTTTCCAAGAAAGCTTTTATCGAGAGGGTAAGCGAACACCCCTGAAATTATAGCGTGGAAACCCTCTTTCACAATCCTATTTAATAGCTCAGATTGATCCATGAGCCATAGGGGATTGAAACACCAAAGCCCAAGTTTAGCGCTTTCCCTCTGAAACCTGCTTGCCTGATATGTGGATCTTATTGCTCCAGTAACAATCCCGCAGATCTTAAACCTTTTAATGGCTTGCCTCAAGGCTTTACGTAAGCTAGTAATCCCCTCACTCTCGCTATCACCCGTCTCCACTTGGATTATCGGTAGACCTATAGCCTCCGCCTGAACTTTAGTTAACCAAGCATTTGGATAATGAAATATGCGGCTCTCCTCGCTTTTTGGAACCAAGCTTATAAGGCAGGAAACTTCATGAAATTTTAGAGCTTCATAGATAGCTAGACATGAGTCTTTTCCACCGGAGAAGAGAGCTCCCAGCCTCATAGGTCTCACTTGATAATAGTGATTGTGGTTGGAGTCAGAGAACAGCGTATGCTCAGCCTAGTAATTTACAACTTTAACTATGTTAGCTCCCCGATTCACGTTAAGGGATTTTGCCACAACCGAACATTTAGCTCTGAGTATATATGCGATAGGCTTCGAGAGGATATGCTCTATCTCGGTTAGGCTCTCATAGTATCCTTGACCTTTAGCGATTATCACGTCGGCTTTCTTCAGATACTCCATGAATTCCTCCGAACATTCATCTAAATTTAATCCTATCGAAGAGCTACCTGTCGTAATGACCTCCGCAACCTCGTTTAATCCAACTTGCAACGCGTCATATAGAGTTGCATCATTCATGATGGGCCCGGATTTCACTGCGGCGAATACTTTAACTGGATATGTTTTAGTGATAACTTTTATGAATATTTTGTCGAAGGCTATTTCGCCGGCGTTATCCAATAAGTATAGAATTGAGCTAGACTTAGAAAAGATGTCCATAAGCTTGTGAGTATCATCCAGCACCAACCCGCTTCTTATGCATTCCATCAAGGATTTCTCAAGTTTCTCGATGGAGAACTGGTAGTCTTCAACCTCAAAGTCTATAGAGTTTCCGCATGTTGCCCCTAGTATCGCCAGCCTGAAAGCATCGTAAAAAGGTTTTTTCTCAATTTCATTCTCTAAAAGCAGCGTTAAGCGCATAGCGATCTTATTCGATTCCCTTTTCAAGTTAGCGAAGGGATCGTTGTTTCCAGTTATCTTCTGAACGAGTTTAAAGGCTTGCGTATGTAATGAAGTAGGGCTAATGTTTAGGAGGTCGCCGCTATTGCTCAGCCAATTTAAAGTTTCATATATGACCCTTTTATGAATCTCTTCATCATCGGTTGCTTTAGTAGCGATATCGTACGCCGCCCTTAAAGTGCAAGGTATGCAGAGTAACCGGCTCTTCATTTCCTGTTTTCCTCATATTTGGTTTTTTACTACTGAGGGTTCAGTTTTATAAGCGTAGCGTTCACAGATAAGGTTTGAACCCGAAAAGTTAATAAGTTAAATGGGAAGACCTTTTTAAAGCCCTTAACCCCTCATATTAAGGTTACAAGCAGATTAACTTGAGATTTATTGAAAGGGGGTCGCGATGCGGGCTAAATGGAAGAAGAAAAGAATGCGCCGCGAGAAAAGGAAGCGGAAGAAGCGGCGTGAGAGATATAAATAGCATGTTCACGCCGTAAAATACTAATCTTCTGTTTAGGTTAAAATTAATTCTAGAAGTTATATTAAACTGAGATTCGCGATTTATAGGATTTATAGAGCGATAACGTAATGCTGTTGAGTGAAAGCTGAATGCGGAGGGCAACTCAAGTAGAAGAAATATTGGCGGTCATGGAGAGGAGAGAGCGTATTCGTAATGTGGGTATAGTAGCTCACATAGATCATGGAAAAACAACCTTAACGGATCTGCTGCTCGCAGAGGCTGGGTTAATACCCCATAGTCTGGCCGGCGAGATACTTATGCTAGATTATCTTGAGGAGGAGCGAAAGAGGGGGATAACCATAAAGGCTGGAAACATATCTTTGCTACATAAAGTGAACGGTGAGAAATACGTTGTGAACCTTATTGACACACCGGGGCATGTTGACTTCACAGGTAGAGTTGCACGGGCCTTAAGGGTAGTTGATGGCGCAATAATCTTGGTTGATGCCGTTGAGGAGATTATGGCTCAGACAGAAGTGGTTACTAGGCAGGTGTTAGATGAGCGGATTAAACCGATCCTTCTGATAAATAAGGTCGATAGGCTGATTACTGAGCTAAGGTTAACGGCGAATGAGATTCACGCTAAGATGGCGCGTATAATTCAAGGCTTTAACAATCTCATAGACATGTATTGCGAACCACATTTCAAGAATAAATGGAAAGTTGACGTATCTAAGGGAAACGTTATATTTGGCTCAGCGCTGCATAGGTGGGGGTTAACGGCGGAATCCGCTAAGAAGAAGAACATAAGATTCAGCGATATAATCGAAGCGTACGTTAGTGGTGAATGGCATAGTCTTCAGGAGACGATTCCGCTCCATAAAACCGTTCTAGAAGCAATTGTGAGAAATTTGCCAAGCCCCATTGAGGCGCAAAAATATAGGGTGCCGAAGATATGGAGGGGGAGACTGGACTCAGAGATAGGTGAGGCGATGATTGAATGCGATCCCCATGGTCCAATAACTATATGCGTGGTCAACGTTAAGAGAGACGCCGTTGAGGGTTTAGTTGCCACCGGAAGGATATTTTCAGGCAGCATAGAGGAAGGTGACAGGGTTTATCTTTTAAATGCTGGGGAGGAATGCGTAGTCAATCGGCTTTCAATCTACATGGGTGCATTTAGGGAGCGTGTTGGAAGGCTGGGCTCCGGCAACATAGCGGCTCTTTCAGGCTTTAAGGCTATTAGGGTGGGTGAAACAATAGTTGATATAGAGCATAAGGGTAGCATGACTCCATTCGAGGAAATCAGATATATTTGTGAGCCTGTCGTCACGATATCTGTTGAGCCGAAAGATCCAAGAGACCTTCCACGCTTAATTGAGGCGCTTAAGTCCCTTCTGATTGAGGATCCTCATCTATCTCTTTCAATT
>JAOAJJ010000088.1:1341-5294 GCA_026414245.1 Candidatus Bathyarchaeota archaeon | reverse complement strand
GGCTAGGGCTGTTTTCGACCTAATGACGACAGCCGCCTGGAAGACCGGAGACCCCGGACTAGTATTCCTTGATGAAATCAACAGGAGGAACCCTACGCCGCATGTCGGCGTCATTGAAAGTACGAATCCATGTGGTGAGGTTCCGCTTCTACCCTATGAGAGCTGTAACCTCGGCTCAATAAACTTGTCTAGAATGGTTAGGGATGGTGAGATTGACTGGGATAAGCTTAGGCGAACCATTAGGATAGCTGTTCACTTCTTAGATAACGTTATAGACGCCAATAAGTACCCTCTACCGCAGATTGAGAAGGCTACTAAAGCGAATAGGAAGATAGGTTTAGGCGTAATGGGCTTCGCAGAGATGCTTATAAAGCTGGGAATACCCTATGATTCTGAAGAGGCTATTATGACGGCTGAGAAGGTTATGTCATTCATATCCGAGGAGGCTAGGAAAAAGTCCGTTGAGCTCGGTGAGGATAGGGGCTCGTTCCCAAACTTTCCGGGAAGCGTATGGGAGAAGATGGGCTATAAAGCTATGCGGAACGCTACCGTAACATCGATAGCGCCTACAGGAACCATAAGCATAATTGCCGGAACATCCAGCAGTATAGAGCCGCTCTTCGCTGTCGCCTTCGTTAGAAATGTTATGGGGACGCAGCTCTTCGAGGTTAACCCTGTCTTTGAGCAAATGGCGAAAGAGAGGGGATTCTATAGCGTTGATTTAGTTTCAAAGATCGCTAAGACAGGCTCCATTCAAGGATTAAGCGAGATTCCGCAGGATATTAAAAGGCTGTTTGTGACCGCTCTTGAGGTAGCACCCGAATGGCATGTGCGCATGCAGGCAGCCTTCCAGAAATACACGGATAACGCCGTCTCAAAGACTGTTAATCTGCCCCATGAAGCAACCATAGATGATGTTAAGAGAGTGTTCATTATGGCGTGGAAACTAAAGTGTAAGGGTATAACAGTATATCGATATGGAAGCAGAGCTGAACAGGTCCTCGTGGTTGGAGGAGCTCAAACATCAAGCCAAAGCGCTACAACGGCGCCGCCATACATTCAGGCGCCAACTGATTTTGCGGGAGAATGCCCAACCGGGGTCTGCCCATACTAGAAAGTTCCATGTCATGTTTAAAAACGCTAAAAATCTTCCTTTCCCGAATCTATTTAATGCCAGCACCTTAACAATTATATTTATGGGGAAATAAATAGTTTTGGAGAGGGGTTAGATTGAAGTATAGGATTAAGAGAGGGAAGGATGCTCTGATAATAGTTGATGTTCAAGTCGACTTCTGTCCAGGCGGAGCCCTGCCGGTCCCCGGAGGCGATGAAATAATTCCTAAACTTAATGAATATATCAGGAAATTTCACGCTGCCGGCGCCCTCATAGTTGCCACAAGGGATTGGCATCCTCCAAACCATATATCGTTTAGAGACTACGGCGGTATATGGCCCCCGCACTGTGTTCAGGGAACCGAGGGGGCGAAGTTTCATCCGGGCTTGAGGCTCCCGGATAATGTCATCATAGTATCTAAGGCTATGGATCCATTAAGGGAGGCTTATTCCGGCTTTGAGGGGACAGATTTGGAGAAGGAGTTAAGGAAGGCTGGTGTTAGAAGGGTTTTCATCGGAGGACTTGCAACAGAATACTGTGTTAAAAACACGGTTTTAGATGCCTTGAAATATGGTTTTGAAACTTTCCTTTTAGAGGATGCTGTGAGGGGGATAGATGTGAAGCCCGGAGATGTTGAGGAAGCCATAAAAGAGATGGTTAAGAGGGGAGCTAAAAAGCTGACGTTGCAAGAATTAGAGTAAAAATAAAATAGTGATATTATGATCTCGGTTTGCGGTTAACATCCTTGGTAAACATTACTAATCCCCGCATAAATAACATTTTGCTTTCACTTCTAGTTCTGATCGCATTATGCTCACCTACTTTAAGCGACGATCAATGTTCTACCCCTCAGCTCCAGATCTATGAGGATGGGGTGGCGCTAAAAATGAAGAGAGGGATAAATATCGGGAACGCCCTCGAAGCTCCTAGAGAGGGCGATTGGGGAGTTTACATAAGAGACGAATACTTCAGTATAATAAGAGAGGCTGGCTTCGACACGGTTAGGATACCTATAAGGTGGTCTGCTCACGCTGGGGTGGAGCCGCCGTATAAGATTGAAGACGAGTTCTTCAGTAGGGTGGATCATGTTATAAATAAGGCTTTGGAGCAGAATTTGACGGTAATAATTAATGTTCACCATTATGAGGAAATAATGCGTGACCCGCTTGGTCATCGGGAGCGTTTCCTAGCTATTTGGCGGCAGATATCTGAGCGTTATAGGAATTATCCTGAAAACCTCTGCTTTGAACTACTCAATGAGCCGCATGACGCTTTAACAAGCGATTTATGGAATGCGTTGCTTCTGGACGCCGTCAAGACTATAAGGGAGACTAACCCCGCGAGAAAGATAATTATAGGGCCTGTTGACTGGAACAGTGTTCACAGCCTTAAGAGGCTAACGTTGCCTGACGATGAAAACATAATAATCACATTTCATCTATACACACCATTTGAATTTACCCATCAGGGCGCTGAATGGGTGAGCCCGTCTCCACCAGTCGGCAGAAAATGGCTGGGAACAGAGGATGAACAGAGGCAGATTACGGATGAGCTGGATATTGCTGTTCAATGGGCTAAGGAGCATGGGAATCTACCGCTGCTTCTCGGAGAGTTTGGAGCCTACGGTAAAGCCGATATGAATTCTAGGGTTAGATGGACATATTTCGTAGCTAGGGAGGCTGAGAGGAGGAATATTGCATGGTGTTACTGGGAGTTCTGCGCCGGGTTCGGGGTTTACGATTCGAAGAAGGGTGAATGGCGGGAGGATTTATTAAACGCCCTAATACCAAAAGAGGATGCTTTCTACATCTCTGCGGAGACCGATTATGGAGAAATCTTGGGATCTGGATGGTATTATAGGGGCACTTATGCTACGGTAAAGCTTGAGAGAACAGAATTCGGCTTTCCAATCCCAGTTATATTTGACCACTTCGAGGGTTTAAAGCCTGAAGACATAGTCCTGGATAGGGGGACTGTTAAAGTCTATGTTGACGGACCAAGGATGGTAAAGGCGATTTGGAGGAGAGACTACAGTAAGCTGGCGGCTGCTTCAGTAGCCGGATTACTTGCAATGGGGTTATCGCTTCTCTTATATTGGAGAAGACTTAAAAGAAAATGGAAAAGAAATGGATTAAATAAACGCTTCAACGCATAGTATGCTTATTTAATGCGATGAGCCGACTATCTCAGCCTCTGCAAATCTGCGTCCGATTCTAGTTATTTTTACCCTTATATGGTCGCCCGGCTTAGCATTCGGTATAAATGTTACCAGCCCCTGTATCCTCGCCACACCATCTCCCTTCCGGCTAACCTCTTTGACTTCAACGTCATACTCCTTTCCCAGCTCAACCGGCTTAGGCGGAAACCTCCTCTCCCTACCCCTGTTGAAACGTTTTCCTCTCCTATCATCTCTCCTTTCACCTTGCATTTTCTCACCTCACATAGAGTTGTTTTTCCGCGTTTACAGGACAGTTATCTTCCCAAACTTACCGACGTTTAATTGGCGTTCTCCCCTAAAAGACCTCACGTAACCATTCTCGATCTTTATCGTGTCATTCACATTCACGCGATCAATCTGCTCATTCCATAGAGACATCTTTATTGTTCCAGTCTCGTCACCTATAATGGCGTCAGCAACCCTGAAAACCTGACCGCTGAACCTTGAGACAACCTCACGCGGCTCCGAGACCTCTAGAACCTTCGCTACGAGGTCAACCTTACGCATTCCATCCCTCAACTCTTTAATCTTCATTTCCACATATCCCTCCTAACACACAATTCTCCGCGATCCCAGGAACGAGGCTTCTTAAGGTCGGCGCCTCCGAGATGAAATTGTGGA
>JAOAJJ010000088.1:0-1331 GCA_026414245.1 Candidatus Bathyarchaeota archaeon | reverse complement strand
TCTCTGAGAGACTTCAAATTCTCTAAAGGAGAAAATCTCTCTTACCACTATCTTACGCAGAATCTTCAGTAAACTCGTTTCGGTTGGCATCTACTTTTCGTCCTGTATCGCGGATCAACATCAAAGCAGAAAGTCGAGAAATATCTTCCCGGCTAACTGCTTTGATGCTGACGGTTAAAGTAAAGAGTCGGTGCACCATATAAATCTTACTGTTAAAAGGCTCTAGAGTCCTTCCTTGAACCTTCTATAAGTCACGTAATCCACGTACTCAATGAATTTATTCTCAGCCTGATATTTAACGGTAAATTTTTGGCGGCTCCTCTTCTCTTTTATCTGGCTGGTTGTCACAAATAGGTAGGCGTCGCTTCCAGCGCCTGAACCATAGCTCACAAGCATTATTCTTTTATGCGGTTCAGCCTGATCAAGTATGGCGGCTAAACCTATTGGCGAGGACCCGGAGTACGTGTTACCAAACTTTGAGACTTGTAAGCCAGGCATGTATTGCTCGGGTTTAAAGCCTAGCGCTGCCGCAGCCCTAGCTGGGAAAGCGGGGTTGGGTTGGTGGCAAACGAAATAATCTATGTCGCTAGACTTTAAATTCATTTTATCCATAAGTTTCCTACCGGCTTTTATGATATGCTTAAAGTAGGCTGGCTCGCCGGTGAAGCGTCCACCATGGCGCGGATAGCGTTCTGTGTCTCTCCTCCAGAAGTCGGGAGTGTCGGATGTGCATGAATACCATCCTTCAACCTCAGCTATGACGTCCTTCATCCCAAATATGAATGCTGCGCCTCCGAAGCCGACGAAAAAGTCCAGTTCACCACCGGGTTCACCTCTAGGCGCTGCTTGAGCGTTATCAGCTCCTATAACCATAACATAGTTCATGGGGTCTCGGGGATAATATACCAGCGCCACAGCATCCTTAAACATGCTCGTCGCAGCTTTACATGCAAACTCGGTGTCTACAGCGTCAACCCCCTGAACACCTTCAGCCTTCTCCTCCTCGCCGAGCTTAAGGACCTGTGCGACCTTTGACGCTATTGGGTTTACAGCGTATGGATTCGATTCTGAGCCGACATAGACTTTACCTATAAGCCTATGGTCAACGCCGGAATGTATTAGGGCGATTTTCCCAGCCTCGACGGCGGCTGTTATCGCATCCTCGTCTATAAATGGAACCGAGCGCTCCATTACACCCTCCCTAATTCTGAACCTTGAAACATATACTCCATAACCCACTATGCCCGGCACATCGTATTCTTTGCTCGGCTTAATTATCTCGTAGGGTTGATATGGGTAGTATTCGTCGGCGAATGTGAAAGCTAGTGAGA
>JAOAJJ010000087.1 GCA_026414245.1 Candidatus Bathyarchaeota archaeon | reverse complement strand
GTATAATACCCGCCCTAGAACCCTCCCATGCTCTAGCCTACGCGATGAAGATTGCGCCAAACCTTAGCAGAGACGATATAATAGTTGTAACGCTATCTGGAAGGGGAGACAAAGATGTTGAGGTTGTCGCAAAATATCTAGGTGTTGAAATATGAGGCTCATAGAGAGGAAATTTGAAAGTTTAAAGAGGCGTGGCGAAGGCGCATTAATAGGATACATAACATGCGGCGACCCGACATCAAACCACACGTTAGCGATAGCTGAGGCGTTAATCGATGGCGGAGTAGATATGCTTGAACTAGGCATACCGTTTTCAGACCCAATAGCTGATGGGCCGGTTATCCAACGAGCGGCTGTGAGGGCTTTGAGAGCTGGTATAAGACCCGCCATGGTCTTGGAAAACGCGAGGAGAATATCTGTAGCGCATCCAGATCTGCCAATCATCATACTAACATACTATAATGTAATTTTTAGAATGGGGCTGGAAAACTTCTTCAGCTTCGCTAATGAGAGTAATGTCAGCGGGGTAATTGTCCCAGACATGACTATCGAGGAGTCATTGGATTATAGGGCTGTAGCCAGCAAATATGATATTGATACTATTTTTCTCGCGGCGCCCTCAACATCAGACGAGCGGCTTAAGAAAATTGTTGAGTGCTCGTCTGGATTCCTTTATCTGGTTTCAGTATTCGGTGTTACTGGTGTTAGGGAGAGGCTTAGGGAGGAAAGCATTAACTTCATAAGAAGAGCGGCAACGATATCCGATGGGAGGATCCCCGTTGCCGTTGGATTCGGAGTATCCAAACCATCCCACATTAAAGGCATCATAACCAATGGAGCTGACGGCGCAATAGTTGGAAGCAAAATCGTCAAGATTATAGAAGAAAACATAGACGACGAAAAAAGAATGCTGCTCAATCTAAAAAAATATGTTAGGAGACTTAAAAAGGCAACCGAGAAGATATGATAAAATAGTAAGCGTGTTAATCTTAAAAATAAAAATTATTGGATTAAACGTTGAATCTGCCGCATCAACCTTCATTATGAACCGAAACCATAATGCTTTTACGAGTCTTCATATAGAGGAAAGGAGCGCTATGAAATCTTCAGGATACGCCTAGATAAATTTCTACACGCTGAGGAGGAGACATATCTCCTAAACTTCTCAACACCATTAAAGCAACGGAAACCCATATTCACCTAAAGATGGAATTTAGTGAAAGGAGTGACCCCTGCCTGTCTTGCACTTCTCAACCAACATCTCAAGCTGCCAGCTTACCCATCAACCCATGAAAGAGACCTAATGGGCGAGTTAGAATTTTTATTCTACTCTAAGCATTCTTTTTATACAATCATTGCAGAACCCTTCATTTTCCAGCATCACATTCTTAAGCAGCCCTTCATGCATAATGTCTATGGGCTTAGTATGATGCTTTAATCCGCGGTTATGCCCCAACCCATGCGCGATGATTTTCGTGCTTATGTTCTCTTCAATTTTGAAGAGGGAGACTGCCCCTACATCATTTGAAACATAATCATATACTATAGTGGCGAAACTACTGAGGGTTTTGCCTCCAAATCTATGGTAAATCGCCACTATAGGCTCTCGTGTAACAGCTAATAGAAGATCCTTAATCTGCAAAATTCTCCTTATTCTCCGGATTTTTTCAATAAGATTGTTAAAAATGAATGCGTTATACACTTCCTCTTTAATTTTCACCTTTAGGTCATGCTTCATGTTGATATTACCAATGTAGTTTACTTCTTCCCATAAACCTGCCGGAAAATACTCTATAGCCTCCCATATGAACTCTAAAATTTCCTCAATGTTCTCTCTCTGCTCATTTATTGTGAGGGCTTCTATAGAGGGCACTTTAATCTATGGTTATTAAATTATAAATTAAGTTATAAATTTTTTTACAACTATTGAAGTTATGGGGCACATCAATGAGGTTTGAGACAATACTACTTGGACTGATTCAAGGTTTAACTGAATGGCTGCCGATCTCAAGCACTGGGCACTTAAGGCTGTTTGAGCTTCTCTTAGGGCTCAGACTTCCACTCCTCTTTGAAGTTATCCTCCATATAGGTACACTAGCAGTTACAGTGCTTTTCTTTAGAGTTGAGGTTAAGAAGATTTTAACAGGTCTCATAAGATTTGACTTCAGGTCAAAAGAAGTATCCATTGTGCCGAAGATTTTTGTCAGCTTAATTTTATCTGCAGCCGCAGGCATATCCATCAACTTTTTTCTCAAAGACATCTTTTACAGTATGATGCCGCTTGGAGCCGCCTTTTTCCTCTCCGGCTTAATAATTTATACTTCAAAGAGAAGCAAATGCACTAGGGATCTTGTGGATTATAGGTCGGCGGCGATAATTGGAGTTATGCAGGGCCTATCAATAATCCCGGGTTTATCGAGAAGCGGCTTAACAATATCCACAGCATTGATACTCGGCATAAAGAGGGAAGAGGCATTTAAATTTTCATTCCTGCTACTAATTCCATCAGTATTTGGGGCATTAATAGCGCTGATCTTCTCTGAGATAAATATCCTCATGGAGGCCAGCCTTGAACCCATAGATTTATTCTTTGGCTGCTTTACGGCGGCGCTTTCAGGATATGCTTCACTGAAAATTCTTCGCAGTTTTCTCCATAAATTCCATCTTTTCGCATTATATCTTTTGCCTCTAGGTTTTCTTTTAATCTTAATCGATTTGCTGGCGATTTAATTAGACGTTTATGAACAAAAATATACTGAAAAGCTTTAAATATTACATAAAAACACAAATATTATCTTGTATACGAGGTTTCAGCTTGGCGTCAAAGAAGAACAACGTTCCAGTCAAGGCCCGCATATGTATAGTTGAGATTTCAAGCCTTAAGCCTCATGAGCGTACCGATAGCTCTAGGGTTAAAGCGCTTAAAGATGAGATATGGCTTGACGGGGTTCTTAAGAAACCTATAGTGGTTGATGAAAAAACTAATGTGATAATTGATGGGCATCATAGAGCAGAAGCCCTACGCCTACTCGGCTGCACAAGGATACCAGTCTGTTACGTAGACTATATGTGCGATAAGATAGGTTTAAAGTCGACGGCTAAAGACCGCGTTAAAATAACTAAAGATGAAGTTATAGAGTCCGCCTTAAGAAACAGCCCGTTTAATCCTAAATCCACGTGGCATTATTTACATTTTAAGAAATGTATCAAGCACATATCGTGCATAGAGAAGAGAGTTGATATGCATTTAGATTCGCTTAAATGATATGCTTACTTTCCATCTCAAAATATTTCAATGGATTCTATCAACAGCCGGAGGGGGAAGCGCATAGCGGGGAAAACAAAATTTTCAATACACCCTATCTACAAACAATGTTTCCCCTGCGTCTTCCCCCTCCATAAGGAAGATTAGAAGGGTTAAATAAAAACTTTACCCTCTTACTTCGCTTCTCTTCTTAAATGGTTGATTTCTCTACAATATCTAATTTTTTCGATAAATAAATTTAAGTTTCTGTATGACTTTATTCTCTTTTAGCCACAATCATGGTTACTGAACCCATCACATAACCGTAAGTTTTACTTAAATGGGGTGCTGGTCTCTTGAAGTATGTTAGGAAGAGGGATGGTAAGCTAGAACCCTTCGAGCAGGAACGCATAACTAATGCTATATGGAAGGCTACTAAAGCTGTAGGTGAAGAGGATAGGGATCTCGCCAAGCGTTTAAGTGATAAAGTTGTTAGTGAACTCAGGAGGCGCTTTGGTGAAGACGGTGTGCCGACAGTTGAAGAGATACAGGATATTGTGGAAAAAGTTTTAATTGAAAACGGACACGTTAAGATTGCTAAAGCATATATTTTATATCGTAAGCAGCATCAGGATTTAAGAGAACTCGCCGAGATACTCAGCTCCACGGACCTCGTCGAACAATACCTTAACCTAGAAGACTGGTATGTACGTGAGAACTCAAACATGAGTTTTTCATTGCAGGGCCTAAATAATTACTTAACAACGAAGGTTATCGAACGCTACTGGACCAATCGGATATATCCGCCAAACATTGCCGAGGCGCACCACTCAGGCGACATGCATATACATGATTTAGGGGTTTTAGGGCCATACTGTGTTGGATGGGATTTAAGGGACCTTCTGTTATCGGGTTTCGGCGGCGTTTACGGGAAAGTTGAGAGTAAGCCTGCTAGACATTTTAGGACAGCCCTCGGGCAGGTTGTAAACTTCTTCTACACGTTGCAAGGTGAGGCTGCGGGGGCGCAGGCATTTAGCAACTTCGACACGCTCTTGGCGCCATTTATCCGCTATGATGGATTAGATTTTAGGGAAGTTAAGCAGGCGCTTCAGGAATTCGTGTTCAACATTAATGTTCCTACGAGAGTCGGCTTCCAAACTCCGTTCACCAACATAACGCTAGATCTTAAGGTTCCCGGATTTATGAGGGATGAGCCTGTTATATTTGGCGGTAGAATGACTGATGATACCTATGGCGGCATGCAGGATGAAATGGACATGCTTAACATGGCTTTCGCTGAGGTTATGACTGAAGGAGATGCTAAGGGTAGAGTATTCACTTTTCCAATCCCAACATACAATATAACAAAGGATTTTGATTGGGATTCTCCCGTTTCGCAAAAGATATTCGAGTTAACGGCTAAATACGGTGTACCATACTTCTCAAACTTCGTGAACAGCGATATGAAGCCGGAAGATGTCCGCTCGATGTGCTGCCGCCTGAGAATAGATAATAGGGAGCTATGGAAGCGTGGTGGAGGTTTCTTCGGCGCCAACCCGCTTACAGGCTCAATCGGCGTTGTGACAATAAATCTCCCAAGAATCGGATATATGGCTAAGGATGAAGATAGATTCTTTGAGAGACTTGGCGAAATAATGGATCTCGCCAAAGATAGCTTGGAGATAAAGCGTAAAGTTTTAGAGAGGTTCACTGAGAGGGGGCTTTATCCCTATTCTAGACATTATCTACGCTTCGTTAAAGAGGCTTATGGCAAATACTGGAAAAACCACTTTTCAACGATAGGAATCATAGGCATGAATGAAGCTTTACTAAACATGTTTAGCTTTGGAATTGAAAACAGTGAAGGGCTGGCTTTCGCAATTAAAACCTTACTATTCATTCGTGAGAGGCTTCTAGAATATCAGGAGGAGACCGGTAACTTATATAATTTAGAGGCTACGCCGGCTGAGGGAGCATCTTACAGGCTTGCCAAGATAGATAAAAAGAAGTATCCGGATATAATTGTTGCTAACGAAAAGTATCTACATAAGGGCGCTGAACCCTTCTACACAAACTCGACGCACCTGCCAGTCGACTACACCGGTGATCTATTCGAAGCGCTTGATCATCAGGATAAGCTTCAACC
>JAOAJJ010000086.1 GCA_026414245.1 Candidatus Bathyarchaeota archaeon | reverse complement strand
AAGAGACAGGACTTAGCTTACTTGATGAGAGATCTGCCATCATCTAGGACCTCATCGGCAAATATGCGTAGCAGCTCAAGACCTTTGAGCGGCGGAGCTCTAGCTCCTTTTTCCCGTAAAGATTTTAAAAGCGCCTTCATCGCAGCATCCCTATTCTACATATCCCTACTTATAATGCTTATACTGTTCTGTCCTTCAGCCCTCCATAATCTTGCAATAAACCTTTATCTAGGCAGCAGTTTATTTAAGGGTTTAGTTACGCAATTTGGGCAGATAAATACTCTCCTTATAAATCTTGTAGGTTCGTCAGCCTCATTGTTTAGAAGATCTTTACAGCCTTTAGCTGAAGCGATAACAAGTATTGATTTAGCATGGAAATACTTGCTGTGCCAAAATATCGCCGCCTGGTTAACGTCGATCGTGGTGTTGGCATACGTTAAATATTGTTCCAGAGGCTTTGGAAGATAGCCTTAAAAGATCCCCTCTTCTTCAGAGATCTTTCTTATGGCTTCATCTCTAGTCAGCCCCTGTCTTTCATACTCCCTAATCTTATATTCTAGGGTGAAGGTGCTTCCCCACATCTTAACATGTTTTTCACATAATCTTCTATAAAGGTCTTCGATATTTCTTCCGTCGCTTCTCCATCTAGCCCTATCCTTCATGAGCTTCATTCGGTGATACTCAGCCTCTAAGCCTGAAAGGGTATCGCTAATTTTCCTTAAAAATTCATTCAGCTCTAGGCTTGCTATATATACGAGTAGAAGTATTGCCGCCAACGATAGAAGAATCGGGATCAATGATGACAGGATTAAGCTTAACGCTATGAAAGCTACCAGGACAATTAGTATGGTGAGCATGAGCCCACGATAGCTAAAGTCGAACTCAAGCGAGCTGACATCTCCCTCAGGGATCACCCGCACTTTAAGCGTGACACCAGCCTTCCAACCGACAGTAGACTTAAATGTTTTTCCTCCAATATTTTCCTCTACAGACCCCTCGTGAAGAATCTGCGACAGCGCCTCAAGGAGCTGATCCGCCGGCACCTTAACAGTTTTATGAAACCTAGATGGAAGCCCCATAGAACCCAAGTGCGCTACACTCAAAAAAAGCTTCTCCTACAAGAATAAATCGATTTTGGTGGAGACGCTATAAGAACTTACCCCTGTTAAAGACAATATACGCTAGAAGAACTGCGAAGAGAGCCATGTATAATATCATGGCTGACAGCATAAGCCCACTCGTTAAATCCAAAGCCACATTAAAGAGCCTCAATATCGCTGCCAAAGTAATGGAGCCGAATACCAGGCTTATCAGCGATGTGAAGAGCGCCAGGTAAAAAGCCCATTTTCTCATGACTGTTACTCCATAGGATGTGAGTATATTGAGCGCTCCAATAAACGCTAGATGATACGGCATATATTTTGATTGCACCATTGTGATCAGCAGAGATATGCCTGCAAGGAAGCATGAGATTGACATTACGTATAAGCGCTTAGATGTGATTGGTCTCTCATCCTTTCCGCGCACTTTAAATCACCGCCTCCCAGTTTTCGGAAATAAATAATTTAGGATCTGCCAAAATAGCTTATAAGCATTTGGCGATGAAGATATGAGACATGAGCTACCTAAGTTTATTCACCTCTACAACGATGTTTTTCAGTGGTTACCAGAGGAGCCTTAAAGAAGCGAGATACGTTGTCTTCGGCGTGCCATTTGACGCCACAAGCACCTATCGTTCGGGAGCTAGGTTTGCGCCGACGGCGATTAGGGAGGCTTCTCTTAACATAGAAACATATAGCTTTAGATCCCATGTCGATATTGAAGATGCGGGAATCCATGATGCCGGGGATCTACATGTGAGCGGAAACATTGAGGAAACTTTGAGGAGACTAAGCCTTGTCTGCCGAGACATAATAGGGATGGATAAGATCCCCATAATTATCGGCGGCGAACACACCCTAACCCTCGGCTCATCTAAGAGCATTGATGGAGACTTCGCGCTAATAAGCTTTGATGCGCACTTAGACTTGAGAGACAAGTATATGGATGAGGAAGTATGCCACGCCACATTCATGCGCAGAATACATGAGAAAGTTAAACCTAAAGTCATCGTTGAGGTTGGAACTAGGGCTGTCTGCAGAGAAGAGCTCGACTACTTGTTTAGCGTCGACGACATTAAGTATGTGTCTTCACAAAGGATTATGCGGGACGATTTAGGTAATATTTTACAGGATATTAGAAGCACGCTATCCGACTGCAGCAAAATTTACATCACGCTTGACATGGATGTCTTAGATCCCGCGTTTGCGCCGGCGGTTCAGAATCCGGAGCCGGAAGGGCTGTCAACAAGTGTGCTTCTAGATATTTTGCTTGGTTTATGTGATCAACGCCTAGTTGCCTTCGATATTGTTGAGGTGACACCGCACTATGACTTCGGCATAACATCTATACAAGCCGCCAAAATTATATTTGAGTTTCTCTCACACCTATATAAAATAGGCTTAAGGTGTAGAGGCTGACTGGCTTGAATATACCGAGACCGGAGCATCCCAGACCCGACTTTGAGAGGAAAACATGGATAAACCTTAATGGCGAGTGGCAGTTTGAGATAGATAATGCTAAGAGCGGTCTTGAAAAGGGCTGGTGTAGCGGTAAAGATTTCTCGAGGAAAATAATTGTTCCATTTCCCCCAGAAAGCACTTTGTCCGGCATCGGAGAAAAAGACTTTATGGAGTCAGTCTGGTATAGGCGGTTCTTCAGCTTTCCAGATAAGTGGCTCGATGGCCGCATCTTACTCCACTTTGGCGCAGTAGATTATAAGGCGACGGTTTGGGTTAACGGATATTTAGCCGGCGTCCACAAGGGTGGATACTCGCCTTTCACATTTGATATAACAGAACTAGTGAAGCCAGGCGATAATGAGCTGGTCGTTTGGGCTCAAGACGACTGTAGAAGTCGACTTCAGCCGACTGGTAAACAAAGCCATCGCCTAAAATCCTACGGATGCCTATATACTCGTGTGACAGGTATTTGGCAGACTGTCTGGCTTGAAGCTACCCCGAGACAATACATAAACTACTTTAAAGTGGTGGCGGAGCCGAGTGACGGAAGCGTCTTCATGGAGCTTGAGGTTAAGGGCGATGGGGGCAAGTATACTATTTCAGCCGAAATATATGATGAGGGCAAACTTGTAGCTGACGCTCAAACATCTCTACTTAAACCATTAAGCCACATCCATATGAATGTTTCAGATGTGCATTTATGGTCTCCGGAAGACCCCCACCTCTATAAGCTGCTACTTAAACTAACCTCTGAAGATGGTTCAGTCGACGAGGTCAGCTCCTATATTGGTTTTCGCGAGATACGCAGCTCAGAAAACAAGATTCTGCTCAACAATCAAGTACGCTTTCTAAGACTTGTTCTAGACCAAGGATATTATCCCGACGGCGTTTAGACGGCGCCGTCAGACGATGATTTAAGGCGTGATATAGAGATCGCTAAGAATATGGGGTTTGATGGAGCCAGACTTCATCAGAAGGTTTTCGAGACGCGTTTTCTCTATTGGGCTGATAGGCTCGGCTACCTCGTGGCTGGTGAATTCCCAGACTGGGGCATCGATTTATCCAACGCCTCTGCCAGAGACGCTCTATTAGACGAGTGGATCACTATATTAAGAAGGGATTTTAATCATCCGTCCATCATCATATGGACGCCATTTAATGAGAGGGATATTGACGCCGACAACTACGCTTGCATCGAGTTTATTCGGAGGGTTGTGCGCATAACTAAAGTTATTGATCCAACTAGGCTGGTTATCGATTGCAGCGGCTGGACACATGTCAGTGAAGAAATAGACATATACGATGTTCACGATTATGAGCAGAATCCGGAGCAGTTCAAGAACCATTACATAGATTTACCTGAAAAGTCTTCAAGGCCGCTTGACTTCAGGCCCCAAACAAACCTTTTGAGGAATATGCCCTACGAAGGCCAGCCGTTTATCGTAAGCGAGTATGGTGGAATATGGTGGAATCCGCTGGAAGCTAAGCCTGGGGAGAGCTGGGGGTATGGTGAAAGACCTAAAACTATCGAGGAATATATTGCGCGATACAAGGCTTTAACTGAAAGTCTACTCTTCAACAGGAGCATATCGGGCTTTTGTTACACGCAGCTATATGATATAGAGCAGGAGACGAACGGCTTATATACTTTTGATAGGAAGCCGAAGGTGGATCCGAAAATAATATGGAGCATTAATAGGCAGAAGGCCTGTATAGAGGAAGGTTCTCGGGGAAACGTTAATTAGCGGCTTTCTCAATTATTTGAGAAAGGAAGGTTCTTTATGGGAGAGAACATAATTGAGTTAAAGAACATAAGTGTTGAGGTTTCGGGAAGAAGGATACTGAATGATATAAACCTGCAGATACGTGAAGGCGAGGTTCACGTTTTATTTGGGCCGAACGGATCTGGGAAAAGCTCGTTGATAATGGCTATCCTAGGTTTTCCAGCATATAAAATCGTTTCAGGGAAGATACTGTTCAAGGGGAGAGATATAACTAACCTCCCGACGGATGAACGGGTTAAGATGGGTATAGGGGTAGCCTTCCAGAACCCGCCAGCGATAAGAGGAGTGAAGCTAGCCGGGATTTTAAGGCATCTAATACCAAACGAAGAAGAAATAAACGAGCTTCTTAGGAAGGTTAAGCTTCCAGCCAGTTTCCTCGAAAGAGATATAAATTTAGGCTTTTCCGGAGGAGAGATTAAAAAGTCTGAGATTCTTCAAGTTTTAGCCCAGAAAAGCGACCTCTTTATACTTGATGAGCCGGATTCGGGGGTCGACGTGGAAAACTTGAGGGTTCTGGGAACAGTGATCAATGAAGCGCTGCAGAACCGCTCCGCTCTAATAATTACACATCTCGGCGTCATACTCCAATATATTAACGCTAACATTGCGCATGTTTTAATGGACGGCACAATAGTTTGCTCCGGGAATCCGACAAAAATATTAGGTCAAATATTGAATGAAGGTTACGCGTGGTGCGAGAAATGTCCGAAAGTAAAGACTCTGCGCTGCGAGCCATAAATAAACCGTCTGCATTCGGCCCGGATCTCGATATAAGCCAATATTCTAGGCAGACTAAAAACTGGGAGCCGTGCCCTATATCGAGTCTTCCAAAGGATATTCTTGAAAGAGCGTTTGAAGTAGGTGTTTTAGCGGAGCAGGAGAATAGGGCTGCAACCTTTTTCCAAATAGATCACTCAGTTGTCTTTAAAGCAGTCCAGAAGATTTTTGAGGATAAAGTAGAGATTATGAGTACTAAGGAGGCTCTTAAAAAATATGGCTGGCTGAAAGACTACTGGTGGAAAATCGTGAGCGTCGACGCGGATAAATATACGGCTTTAGCGGAGCTATAT
>JAOAJJ010000085.1 GCA_026414245.1 Candidatus Bathyarchaeota archaeon | reverse complement strand
ACGTTATAGCTGGTACACTCACTCTATCGTTTATATGTGTTCTATATGCGCTTGCAGTGAATCTCCAGCAAATCATCGTATTGATGATTCTGTGGGCTGCGTTAGGTTCTTCCCAATCTCTTCCAATATTTATGACTATCGTCAGCGAGCTCTTCGAAACAGGGGAGCAGGGAAGGGTTATGGGCTTCTTTTGGATGGGCGGCTCTATAGGTTGGGCTCTCTCAGTCTCCTTGTCGGGTCTGATAATTGAAAAACTTGGTATTCGAGAATACTTCCTTATTCCCGCTCTCCTTTACCTATTGAGTGCGGCTGTATCTAAAATAATGGTTGATAGACGTCCAGAGGAGATTACGAGAAGAAGAGCGAGGCTCATGGAAGCAGTAAAAGGCTTCAAATGGTATAGTTCAACCTTCATAGTCTTTTGGCTTGCGTCGATATGTTTCTTCATATCTGACGCTGTTAAAATCTCATATGTCCTTATATTTTTTGAGCGGGAGATGGGTTTAGATCATGCCCTCGCTACCTTTCTTCTCTCTCTAACAACATGGGTGGAAATACCGCTTCTCCCACTTCTAGGTTCCCTATCAGATAAGATAGGGAGGAAGCCGCTAATTTTACTCGGATTGATCTCCGCATCTATTTTTAACGCATCAATATCCATGGTGCAAAATCCAATCCAAGCAATGTTAATAGTGCCCTTTTCAGGGGTCTCTTGGGCATCTTTTATATCAGCCGGCTCAGCGTTTGTCGGAGACCTGGTTGAGGAAGACGATCGAGCGAAGGCGATGAGCCTCTATAATTCATCCGGATCTATAGCAAGTGTGATAGCTCCTTCCTTAATGAGTATTATGATCCTTAAAACGAGTTTTCGCTCCTCCTTTCAAATTTGCGCCCTAATGCCTTTCGCCGGCTTCCTCCTAATTCTAGCGGGTCTACGCAAAGTTAAGTAATTACGAAATTATGGATAAACCCCAGATACATTTTAATATCTCTGTTACATTATGGTGCCAATAACATTTAGCGGGGAACCAAACACTATGCTACGTGGAGTTTACAGAAAGGTCGGTAAGAACGCTAAGGTGCTTATAGCAACAGAGCCCTTATGGAGCATACCAATGAGCTGGATCTTCTTTTATAGACCCATGTTTCTGAGCATAGTTATTGGACTTTCATCAACAGAGATAGGGCTTCTGATAACCGTATTCAACTCCTTCGCATCAGTCATGCCAGTTATCGGTGGATATTTAGCCGACAGGTTCGGTAGAAAAATTGTTTTAATGTTGTTTGACAGTACCTGCTGGCTAACGTCGCTGACTATATGGATTTTTAGCCGAAATATTTGGCATGTGGTTTTAGCCTACATTATTGAGAGCTGCGTTTCAACAATATACTCTGTGTGGGAGTGTTTACTCGTCGAAGACACCGATAACGAGTTCAGGTCAATTATCTACGGCTCTCTATCCGCAATATGGACAATCGGATCATTGATGACTCCTATCGCCGGACATATTATAAGACTATATGGGCTTGATTCTGGATGCAGAATTCTTTTTCTTCTAGCCCTCAGCTCTCTAATACCGGCCTTTATAGTCAGGCAGATATATCTCCAAGAACCTAACCCTACATGGAGGTTTACGAGGGAAAATCCTTTCTCTGGAATTAAAGGATATTTACGCTCACTATCCATGGTTAGGAGAAACCGTGCGATTCTCGTCGCATTGATAATAATTATCGTAGCCGGATTCTACAGTTCCTCTTACGCTTACTTCTCGCTTTACTTAATTCATGAAGGTGGACTGGGGTTAAGTGAAAGCGTAGCTTCGTTAATCCCATTCGCATCCTCGACGATCTCCCTAATATTGTCTGTGACAGTTGTCCCTAAGCTTAGGTCTAGAAATGACTATCTAAAAGCCCTAATATTGGGGCATGGCTTAGGCGCTCTAGCCATCTTACTCCTTATAAATTCCCCGAAAGGATTCCTGCTCTTGGCATTACTCTCAGCGGCCCTACTCGGCTTCTATTCAACAGCAGCTTTCTCTGTTTCAAGGACATTTCTAGTAAACCAGGTTGACTCAGTTGATAATAGAGCTAAGGCTAAAACTCTATCGCTCTCTGTGACGTTATCTTCACTCGTAAACCTTTTAACCCCAACAGTTGTCGGATACCTGTTCAGCCTAAGCCCGAAAATTCCTTTCACAATAATCCTCATAGCATTTTCAGCTTCCGCATTACTCTTATCAACCCTAATACTCACCCTTAAACGCTGAATCAATAATGGGGAAACATACGATAAAACGCATCCTCTAAGCGGCTATAGCCCTAAAGGAGGGAATAAATCGTTATACAGCCCATTAGATCAAAAATAAAATTATGCGCGTTTTTTGGGCGATAGCCCTCCTCCCCCCACTGGCAAGCTTAAACAGTTTCCCATATTTTCCACTAAAAATCGACTCAAAAGTCTCAGATGGCTTCTTGGTGCGGCCGCCGGGATTTGAACCCGGGTTGTCGGCGCGGGGGGCCGATGTCCTAGACCAGGCTAGACGACGGCCGCACTATTCTTCTTTTTCAATATTTATATGTCTATCATATTTAAGTTTCTGTCTGGAATTGATATTTTAATAAGTATGTGTGTTCATAGAGTCTTGTGGTTAAAGGGATGGGAGGCTGGTTTTAGTCTTGCCTGAGAGCGATTGGGAGAGACTTATACGTAGCTTAATTAACCAGGGTATACTTAAGTCTCCTAAAGTTATTAGAGCTATGAGGCTTGTTCCCAGAAGCCTTTTCCTACCGGATGATCAGAAGCCTTACGCCGTGATCGATACACCTTTACCGATAGGAGAAGGGCAGACAGTTTCCGCGCCACAGGGCCATAGATAAAGCAGTGGCCCGGCGAGACATGGTGGCTATAATGAATGAAGCCCTGGAGCTTGAAGTCGGGCATATTGTTCTTGAGGTTGGTTCGGGGTCAGGTTGGCATGCGTCTACGATTGCGGAGATTGTTGCGCCGAGTGATTCTTCGAGGGATAGGTGGGGTCATGTCTATACGGTGGAGATAATTCCAGCTTTAGCTGAGTTCGCTAGGAGAAATATTGAGCGGGCTGGTTATGGGGATAGGGTCACGGTTATATGTCGTGATGGCTCTGAGGGCTATCCTGAGAAAGCTCCCTTCGACAGGATACTTGTGACGGCGGCTGCGCCATATATTCCGGCTCCGCTTAAAGAGCAGCTTAAATTAGGCGGCGTCATGGTTATCCCCGTGGGCGACGTGGGCTTTTACCAAACGCTGATACGATTGAGAAAGATGGAGAATAATAGGTTGATAGAGGAGGATCTTGGCGGGGTGGCGTTCGTGCCATTAGTTGGCAAGCATGGGCATAGAATTCGACGAAAATGGTGAAAGGGGTTTTGATATGAAGTCGTTGATATTGAAGGTTGCAATTAAACGTCACACTTCGGGGAGTAGAAGTAAGAATTATATTGTCTGAGAGCCGAACATTATTATGTAGGTGGTTTAAGGAGATTAAGAGGGATTGCTTGAAGTGATATGGTTTTATCTAGCTGTAATCTTTATCATCACTACAGTGGCATCTATAGTGCTACTCCTAATGGAGCGGGGGAAAAGGGGGGCGGGGGAAGGGAAAGAAGTCGGGTTGAAGGATAATATTATTGGAAGGATGATGCCGTTAACCGTTAGCAGAACCCTTCCAGATAAAATGGTTAGCGAGGCTAAGGATAGGTTAAGGGTTCTTGACGTCGAGAGGGAAATATTAAGTTACGCTCTTAGAAGGCTTTATGAGGCTCACGCTGAGGGAAAGATAACGGCTGATGAGCGGGATATCTTAGCCTCAAAATATAGAGAGGATCTTGAGAGGGTTAAGCAGGAAATCGCTCGGGGAGAGTCTATAATAGCGTTAAGTGAATTAGAGAAGATGCAGGAAGAATTCATAAAAATGTTCTCTGAAAGATTTGAGATTCTCAATAAAAGGATTGAGGAGCTTAGGGCGATAATCGGTCTACCCCCAACAGAACGTGCCGTTAAATTAATCGGGGAGATGAGAGAGGGCGAAAAGCCTGAAGATAAAGGAACCTTGGCTCAGCAGTCTCAGGTTGAAAAACAGATCCAGCCTAAAAGGAGGCGGGAGACCGCTAAGCCTAAGGCTACCCCTGAAGAAATTAGATCTGTTGAAGTGTCTAGCGTAGTTGGGCAACCCGAAGCCGGAGAAGAAGGTGAGGAGGTGAGTGAGGCTGACAAGAGGGTTGAGCAGATAATGGCTGAGATTGAGAAAGTCCTCAATAAATTAAGCCAGATGGAGGTTGAGGAATAACGTGGGATGCGACTGGGTTGAGGAGGCGAAACGTAGGGCTGCTGTAGAGGCGGTCAAAAACATTAAGGATAATTTTATTGTAGGGCTTGGCTCAGGCTCAACGGCTGCTTATGCTATCGAGGAGATTGGGCGAATGATTAGAGAGAAAGGGCTGCGGATTCTCGGCGTGCCCTCCTCTTATCAATCGCTTATCATGGCTGCTAAGTTTAAGGTGCCGACAACAACCCTCTACGAACACCCATTAATAGACTTAACGATAGATGGCGCTGATCAAATTGATCGCAACCTAAATTTAATAAAGGGTGGGGGAGGAGCATTAACTAGGGAGAAAGTAATAGCGGCTTCATCTCGATGTTTAATAATTGTCGCTGATGAGAGGAAGCTGACAGATAATCTTGGTAGAGGTCAGCTTTTACCAGTCGAAATACTTCCCTTCGCTGAGCCGCTTGTAACGGCGAAAATAAGGGAAATGGGTGGGAAACCATATTTACGTGAGAGTAAAAAGGGGGTTCCATTCATAACCGATAATGGAAATTTTATATTAGATGTCGATTTCGGGGTCATCGAGAACCCTTTGGAGCTCGAGAGAAGGTTGAAGATGATTCCAGGGGTTGTGGAAACAGGCTTATTCGTAGGTATGGTGAAAGCCGCCTATATAGGCACAAGAACAGCTGTAAAAAAGATAAGTGTCAGCGGGGAATGATGGGATTCTATTAATGCGTATTAAATTTTCTGGCGTCTAGCCGCTTTATTTAAGTATAAGATTTTACGAATATCTTTTTGAATATCTGGAGGTGCGTTAAACTCGGAAGAGTTTTAGTTACAGCGGCTTGGCCGTACATTAATCATGTGCCGCATCTGGGTAACTTGCTGCCAATTCTGTCAGCGGATGTTATCGCCCGCTATTATAGGCTTAAGGGTGAAGAGGTCTTATTTGTCAGCGGATCCGATGAGCATGGCACACCTATAGAGATCGAAGCTATAAGGCAGAATATTTCTCCGAGGGAGTTGACGGACAGAAACCATAGAATAGTTTCCGAGCTGTTTAGGAAATGGGCTATATCATTTGATAACTACACGAGGACTGAAAGCC
>JAOAJJ010000084.1 GCA_026414245.1 Candidatus Bathyarchaeota archaeon | reverse complement strand
TGATAAGAATGAGCTTATTGTTAAGTAAAATATTTAGGTTTCCATTAAATATAAATTATCATAGTTGAGGTTGAAGTGTATCTTGCCGCAGCCGCGTGAACTCGTCGTCTTATTGTTGAGGGATGTTGCTTTTAGGCACACGGAATATAGATCGCTTGAGGGGGATCTCATCGAGAAGTATGGTTTTCAGAGGATTGAGGAGAAGGAGCGGGTTCTCTCGGAGATTAAGCAGATAATCCCGGCGAACCATAGGAAAATAATTTTTCACGAGGAAGCAAAAAGCCCAGTTGTATTGGAGGAGGCTGAGGGAAAAATCTCCACGCTCAAGGCTTATGAAGGAGAGTATCTAGATGCGAAAGTATCCGTCTATATAATGGGAGATGTCATCCAAAGGGAAGATGTTGTTGCGGAGGCCGGCGGCTGGGAGCAATACTTCATCTACACATCTGAATATCAATTAATAAAATTCGTTAGTGAGAGCGGATACTCTCTACAGCAGCTAGCTGAGCGGCTGATAAGCGAACTGGGGCTTGATGTTAAGTCTAGAGAGTGGGTCTTTCATAGAAGCAGGGAAGGTTGATGCTAAGTTAGGCTGGGCCTATAAATCTTAGGAGAAGGTCTGGGCGAATCCCTAAAATCAGCGTCGCCGTCGCAATGATAATTGTAGGTAGCCACATTAATATGGGCACGTCACCTTTAACATCAATATTCTTTCGGCTTTTACCTAGAAAGATCTTGTGGAAAGAGCGGATCAGGAAGATGAATGATATTATGGAGATGCAGACTAACAGGGCTACTATTAGGGTCGCTATTATTGAGTTTTCATTTTTGTAGAAGAATCTATAGGATTCGCCGAAGAAGAGCAATTTCGCATAGAAGCCGCTTAGAGGTGGAATGCCGGTTAACGAGAGGGCGCATACCATGTAGCTTAGCGCCGTTTTATCCATTTTAGCGATGAGGTTGCCAAGCGAATCCATGACCGAATCCCCTGAGTTAAAGTAGACTGAGCCCAAGCTTAATATTAGCCCGGTCTTCGCCAGCGTGCTGTTTATTAGATAGAATTGCCCGATTAGAAAGCTCCGTGCTTCCGGAGAAATTAGGCTTAGGGCGAAGAGCGAATGCCCATATTCATCTATACTGCAGTAAGCAATCATCCTAAAGAAGTTTTTTTGAGAGTAAGCCATTAGAGCACCAAAGACTATGGATATTAGCCCTGTCCCAAGCATCAAAGCCAGTATAACATTTGATGGATATATTCTGTATAACGGGGCGACCAGCTTGTAGAGGGCTAAGATTAGGGGGATCGGCTCTATAGCGGTGAATCCGTTAATAATTATTGTAGACGCTGGAAGGCAGTCGGGAAGCCAGCCGTGGAAGGGAACGAGCCCAATGTCCGCCCCCAACCCAATTATAAAACAAGCTACGACGAACATTAGTAGGCGTGGGTTTTCGGCTAATATTGCCTGCTTTTCAGAATCGCCAACCAAGTGTAAAATATTGGATTCGCCGGTTAAAACATAGATTACTAAAACGCCTATTAAAACGAATAGCGCACTTATAGCGGTTATGATAAGGTATTTGAAGGCAGCTTCCGTTGACTCCTTAACAGGGTTATGTGCGACAAGTATTATCGATACGCCGATGACAAGCTCCACGAACAAAAATATGCCGAACAGATCATATGAGAGCAGTAGCCCAAACATACAGCATAGAAAGAGCAGCAGGAAGAAGTTGTATAGTCCGGGCTTCAGCCGACCGCCCCTCTCAGCGCCCATATTATAGATTGAGACTAGGAAAAAGAGTATGGCTGTGCTCACAAGCGCGGCAATGTTTGAGAGGTCAGCCCTTAAGCCTAGCCCCGTGGTCTCTAGAACCTCGCCTAGAGCGCAGTATGGAATCATTGTTAGCGGCGTCACTAAGCTTAAGGCGGCGCTGGTCAGCAATAGTATTTTAGAGGTCCTCCTCGAAAACTCCTCGAGAAATCTGAATAGGCATGTAAAGAGGCATAGGGTTCCAGCTAAGAGTGGAACTATTAACGTTAGGAGTGGGAGTAAAGAATACATTACTCGCTCAGCCACCTCCAGCGGTCAACTAGTAGCGAGCCGTGATCCCTATAGGCTTCAACAACTATATATGTTCCTATGGCGGTTACAAATATCATCAGGGCTAGAATGAGGGGTACAAGCATTGTCGGTATTTCTGCCAGAAGCGGGTATAGGGAGTTCTCAGCCATATTAAGTCCAACAAGAATCTTCAGTGAATCACGTCTGGTAACCATAAGGAAAGCTGAGAAGGAGAACATTAGCATGCAGAAGGAGAGAGTAATCATCTCTCCTTGCGATGTTTGGGGTTGAAAAATCCATAAAACGATAAATAGGGTTGCCGTCGACGCGACTAATATAGCTAGCCTTCTAACCCCGATTACAGGTGTGTCAAAAGCGTTTTCGGTTTTTACAACCCCCCAGTAAAGGATTAGTGGAACGACAACTGCTGCTGAAAACCACTCCGCGAAGGCTATAAAGAAGTGTATGAGAGCCTCAATATTTAATCCAACTATTAAGTCGATTAGGCAGCGGACGAGCGTGACGGAGCCTATCGCTATAGCTTGAATGGAGAGAAATATTATTGCTCGACGAGTGCTCTCAGCAAAGCAGCTCAAAGCGGTAATAAAAGCAGCGACCACCAAAGTTACAGTAGATAAAATCTCCATAATCTATCCCACTAGAACCGCTATTATAATCATGATTAACGCCCCAAGGGTGAAGGATAGAACCGCTGGAAAATATTTTTGCTGGATGTCTAGGCGAAGTAAGCCTCTGCAAAAGCTGAAGAGACTCTCCGCCAACGCATAGTAAAATCGATCAACATTAAGAGTGTGGTAAATCGCATCAATCCTTACAACTCGAGTTAATACATGATAAAAGTGGCGGGCGCGAACACCATCCAGCAAGTTTACATCCTCCCCACAGAGAAAAGGCTTAAAAGCCTCTTCTCTTCTAGCAGGGGAGCCTCCTGCTTGGCTCGAGCTCCTTTTTGCCGCTATATAAATTGCAATGGATATTAGGCATAGGTATGAGAGGAAGGCAAGCGTGCCTGAGATAGGGTTCCAGAGACCTGATCCTGTAATAATGTCGTCCGGCATTATCGTTAATCCAGAATCATGCTGCAAACGGTTTATCGCAGGTATTGCAAGATAGTTTAATAGCAGCTGGGGAAAGGCGCCGAAGATAAAAAGGCATGTTAGGAGAAGCAACATTGGAAATAGCATCAACGCAGGCGGCTCAGTAATCCTTCTTTTGTATTCTATGGTTTTACCAAAGAAAATAGTGTTTATCATTCTCAAGATGGCGGCAGTTTTTAGAACAGAGCTAAATAAGAGTAGAATGATGAAAGCTGGAGAATTCAATTCAAGGGATGCATGAATCCCAAGCCATAGAGCGGTGAAATAACCGAGAAAGGGAAAGCCAGCCATGGAGAGTGCTCCTAGAGTCCCAACCGTTGCGGTAATCGGCATGTAGCTGCTTAACCCACCCATATAATCCATAGAGGTTTTTCCAACATGAAATATTGCTCCGCCTAAAGCTAGAAATATAAGCGCGATGAAAAGGACATGATAAACCATGCTGAGTAAACCGGCAGCAATACCTAGAGGTGTTATCAAGCCGAGGGTCATAACTGTGCTTCCTAATGCGGAAATGTGGCAATATGCCACAACCCTCTTACTCTCATTTTCTAATAACCCGAAAAACGGCGCTAGAACGGATGTTAGAGCGCCTGTAAGAGATATCATTAGCGTCCAAATGTTGATGTTGCCGAAGAATAGGGATAAAATGGGAGGAAGCATCTGTATAGATTTAATGTAAGGAGCAAATATTTGACCGAAAAATCTGGGAATAGCGTATAAACCTAATAGAAAACCAGCGTGAACATAGACAGTTATAGGAGTTGCCGTGACTGTAGCGTCCGGGAGCCATGTGTGTAATGGGAACTGGACGGCTTTGGGTAGAATCCCTATAAAAAACAGTAGGATTACGAGAGGCGATACGGAATGCCCCAGAAGACCCTGGCTCCAGCCGTGGATTTCCCATGTTCCAGTAGCTGAGTAGGCTAAGATTGCGCCCATTAATAGGCCGAATGTGCCGATGTGCAGCATGATGAAGGTTTTGAAGGCAGCTGCCACGCATTTATCATCATCATGCCAGAAGCCTACGAGAAAGAAGGAGCAGATGCTTGTTATCTCCCAGAAGATTAAAAAGAAAACCATGTTTCCGGAGAAGCAGCACCCTATCAATGAGCCTAGGAAGAGCAGCATGAATGAGAAACCCCTATTAAAGGTGTTCGGCACCGGGCGATACTTGTTCTCTGGACTAAGATATTTGACAGAGTATGTCATTGCGGCAGAAGCGAACAACGCGAAGAAGATAGCGGGAATTAATGCCAATTCATCAACATAAACCGTTAACGCAAGCTCTCCAAGAGGTAGAGAGACGATTGGGAAAGAATTCACAATAGGCCCATCCTCCACCACTATTTGGGTCAGCCTAAACACTATGAGAAGCGTGGCGTAAGAAGAAATAACGCATAGAGCCTTCGCTAAATCATCTCCGATATTCGGGATCTGAGCGATAAGATGAGCTAAAAGGGCTGTGATCATCGGCGTTAATATCGCCGTAAGCGCCAGGGGAGAAAACTCGGCTGAAATAATAACCTCGGCCACCATCCTAAGGGCAACCGCTAAGTTTTATGCCTCAAAAGCTCAAATTGACGAAGAACCTAATTATATATTTTACTGCATTATTATTTTCCATAATCGCATCCATCCGTAATGAGCCTCATTACCCCCTTCATGTCCATCCCGCGTCGCTACATTCATTTTACACCTTATTTTCTACGCATCGGATGAACATCTGCCGGCCAGTCTTCTGGTAGGATTAGCGGTCTTAGGTCCGGGTTTCCCTCGAATTTAATCCCAAAGAGGTCGTGGACTTCCCGCTCATGTAATAGCGCTCCCGGGATTATGTCCGTTATCGTTGGGACAGTATCCTCACTTGGCGGCAATGCGATGCGGAGGGTTACCATAAGGCCCTTTCCGCTTAAGTGGTATAGGATCTCAATGCTCTCCCCGGCCTTAAGCGCAGTTATAGCTGACAGATGATTGAACCCCTCATTGACCAGGAATTGCACAGCCTCCTTAAGATCTTCCCTGCCTATGCGGATAAATATGCTGTTAGCTCTGGGAGCTGAAAACTCTAATATGCGGTGTCGAAAACGATCCGTCAGCCTACCATATATTTCCGCCTTCGCCCCAAGCATTTTAGGAAACCCATGTATAATTGTTCCCATGTCGTAATAAAGTTGTCGCTTTGCGCTCAGCATTCAGCATAAGTATATAAGGTGGCGCATAAAATCATGTGGAAACCCCATCGCTAGACCACTCTAAAAAGGTGATTAACAATGGGTTGGCGCGATATAGAGGAGTTCTTAAAGGAGGTGGAGCGTGAAGCTGGCGGGTTACCTAGAGATCTACATG
>JAOAJJ010000083.1 GCA_026414245.1 Candidatus Bathyarchaeota archaeon | reverse complement strand
CTCTCTCCCTAGACATAAGTTTCGAGAGTTCTCTTATTCTCTCAGCGATTCCACGAAGCCCAATAAACCCTTCCACTAGGCTTGCTAAATCGCTCGCCATCTCTATCTCAGGGTAAGGCTTCGGATCTATCCCTCTCGCCCTGGCTCTCCTCGCAACTTCATATACTTCTTCCAGCGACTTAGATAGATTTGAGAAGTATTCCCGATACTCCTCACTCAACTTACATTCAGCTTCCATAGCCACCAGCACTATTCAACGTGGATTCTGCAGAGGATTATAGCATTCCATTTACCAATAGGTCGCCCCATAACCTTCTCATAAGTTTTTTCAGCGATGCTCCTCCTCCTATCAACACATACCCTACACCTACTGTGTCTCATGTCAGATGGCCCATCACATTGACCGCAATTAAGGAGCAGCGATTCACCCAACCCTCTTAAAGTCGCCCAAGCATATTCTCTCTCATCATACTCTGGCTCAAAATCTGGCCAAATCTCGTAGATGTCACCTTGCCCCAAAGCTTTCTTAAGGGCCTCAAAATAATGTTCAAAAGCTGTCAACCTTAAACCCCCTTAAACTTATTTTTAGCCCCCCTCCTCATGCCCTCAATTATTTCAGCAACCTTAGCTCTAACTTTCTCTATACCACTATTCTCGAGCGCTGTGCCGGTAACCACTATATCAGCGCCCGCTTTAATCGCACGCTCAGCATGAGCCCCTGTTTTTATTCCCCCGCCCACAATTATCTTTACATCAACAGTCTCCCTGGTCATCTTGATCATTTCTGGAGGGACTGGTCGGCTCGCCCCTGACCCGGCTTCTAGATAAATAAAGCGCATTCCGAGAAACTGGGCTGCTAGGGCATGAGCTGCGGCGAGCTCGGGTTTATTATATGGGATGGGGCAGGCTTTGCCGATTACTCCGGCAGCTCCTCCTTCGCCGACAATTATGTATCCGAGTGGGATTGCTTCTAAGCCCAGCCTCTTGATTATCGGTGCGGCAAGTGTTTGTGCACCAAATATAAAGTAGGGATCAGCTGAGTTTAAGAGGGACATGAACCATATTGCGTCAGCGTAACCGCTAATTCCAGTAACGTTATTCGGGAATAATATAACTGGGATCTTCACTGAGC
Organism: Candidatus Bathyarchaeota archaeon; assembly: GCA_026414245.1. Taxonomy (GTDB): domain Archaea; phylum Thermoproteota; class Bathyarchaeia; order Bathyarchaeales; family DTEX01; genus DTEX01. The sequence continues at coordinate 4,422 of JAOAJJ010000083.1, read as the reverse complement.
TTTTAACAGCCCTTGTGATATCGTTAAGCAGCTCTACCGATGCTAGCGTTGTGCCCCCAATCATTATTGCTGATGAACCTGAAGCCTCAATTTCCCGCGAGAGTAGGGCTGCTAGCTCCGGGGTTACTTTTTCCGGGTCGATGAGCGCCATGTGAACAGCCTTCTCATCTTCAATCCGTTTAATTATATATTCTTCAACCCTACCAACCATCTTCACTCCAACCTCAAGATCCATAAAACTCGTCTATAAACTGGCAGTAAACATCAACCTCTTTAAAGAAGGGTTTCACCTGAACCTCTTTCGTGAAGCCGCAGTTTACATTACCACATTTAACTATTGCTTTTCTTCCCATATCGCTTTCCATCATCTCAATTCTTATAGACTCATTGCTACATTTTGGACATAGGAAAACTTTCGGCAACTTTTTCTTCGGTATTCGGATCACTTTTCTCCTTTTTCTTCCCATATCGAACCCAACGCGTTAAAACATAAAATTAATTATAGTATGTTTTCGCTCTTAAAGATTTAGGGAGCTACGCCTGTGACCTCACTATCCGTTGAGATATCACAGATGGATCATGAGATAGAAACCTAAAAATTAACCTGTAGACAAAAATGTATTCAATTGGAGGGAAAAATCCTTGATGGATCCTAAGGTAAAAGAGGAGATTCAAAGATGGCTTACGAGTCTTAATAATGACCCGATTTTTAAAATACTGCTCAAAAATAGCAATTTAACTAAGGTTCAAGCAGAAACATTCCTAATAGATGTTTTAGCCGAAAAAATAGTTGATAAAAGAATAATTTATGAGGATAAGGCGAAGCTGAGACTCATAAAATCAGGAGTAAGCCGTGGAGCCTTCAATAGAACATTAGCTCAGGCAAGAAAAAATATAATCAGATCCATTTACACAGTGATACTTTTAGGTTATCTAGGAGTCTTCGACGACCCCCGTCTAGAACCCTACATTGAAATATCGAATAAAATATGTGCCTATAGAGAAAAATATAGGGAGTTATGGGAAACAAGGCAGGTGAGCGAGAAGCAAATAAAGATACTGCAAACTCTACAGAATGAAATAGAAAAGGGTTTGTCCACACTCTCAAAATCAAGGATGCTCTCAGGAAAAACGTGATGTCACAAAATCACATCATGTAACATCACATAGCTTGGAAGCCACATCATGCTAGAAAATTCAGAAAATTTTTCTGTCCCTGCAAGTCTGCCAGCTTCTACTCCAATATCCTAATCCCATAGCGGTTCAGTCTATACAATTTTTACGAATTTAAAGTCTAGGTTAACGAAAATTATTTTTAGGATAATGTTGTGATTATAATGTGATTAAGCCGTGATCAGTTTGCATCACGCGATTTGTGATGTCACAAGAGGGGTGATGTCATGGAAATCACAATATTAATAATTTATACGATCATATTCTGCGTTTCTTCAGTTTTTCTACTAGCGTATTTTAGAAAAATGAGGTGTGAGATTTTGAAGAATAAGGACATGAAGAAGCTGTTTGAAGACATAGTTTTCAGCTTTAATAAAGATCTCCAGAAGATTGAGAGAAGACTCCAAGAAGTCGCCGATAACTATGGAAAAATTTCCGCCGATAGATGGAAAGAACTAGACTCATTAATTTCAGACTTTAAAGAGAGAATAGAGAACTTAACTAAACATACTGAAACTATGGCTGCGGAGCACAGGGTCTTGAAAGAGAGGATTGAAGATTTAGTAGCTAAATATAATGATCTTTTAGAGAGGATTAGTAGAATTGAGAGAGAAAGGGATTTAGATAAGATTAGAAAAGAGCCCGACGCAGATAACTTATCTAGGTTGTTTCCAGTGGAGGATAAAAGCAAGGTTTTAACATCATTAACTGAGACAGAACTGAAGGTTCTAGAGATTTTGGCAGAAGAAGGAGAGAAGACTGTCTCTGAAATAAAGGCTCGAATTGGGTTGACGAGAGAGCATACTGCACGCCTAATGAAGAGCTTATATGTGCGTGGTTATGTGGAGAGAAGAGAAGATAGAGCCCCATATGTGTATCGATTGAAAAGGGAGATGGAGAGCATTTTAAAGAAAGGTGAATCTAGCCCTTAAAAGGCTTTATAATTTCCCTCATTTCCTGCGGCACAAGTTTGAAGAAGATCCTGTTTTCATCTTTCTTTTTTATAATTATCCCTCTCTCAGCCAGTCTTGAGAGATAGGTTGAGATGGCGCTTAAGCTAATTGGTTCACCAATTTCTTTTTCATATGCGTCTTGAGCCTCCCTAGCCGAGAACCATGATATTGGAAAATTCTTCTTTACTATAAAGAGGACTTTTTCAATCTTTGAGAGATCATGTGTGAAGGTGGGTGGTTCCGCTACGGGTATGCCCCCAAGTAGCTCAATCATGTCAAAGACTTTTTGGGCCTTTTCCTTCGTAATTCTACCCTCAAAGCTAATCACGTAACGATTTCCAGATTCATCATAAACTTCAACCTTCATTTTTCTTACAGGCAATTAACCTTCCCCAAAGTTTCTCCGCCAATTCACTAACAATTATCACTTCACAGGTTATAAATTATTTGGTTAACTTTTAGATGATGAAAAGAGTAAATTAGGCTTTATTCTAAAAAAAGAGAAAAATTTGCAATTTTTAGTGTTAACAGAGTTAACTTGAGAAATGTTTCCCCAAAATTTCAGAAAAAAAGAATCTCCGGTATTTTCCATTGGAAAGGAAGGGGTGGCTCATTTAACAAAAAATAATGCTTAAAAATGATTAAATTGTCTAGAAGATTTAAAAATTAAGTCATAGTGGCGAAGATTAACATGTAGTTCACATATAAGTTAAAGACTATTGCTTAAAGAATGTTCCACAGTCCATAAGAAGCATCGCCCCGACCCCTATATTTCCATTGGAAAAATGTGATGGAAGTAAATTAGCCCCAGGCTTTCATTAAATGAATCATTTTATTACAGATAAATTATGGATGATCTTGAATGGAAGATAATGTATTATGCGGAAATATATCTAGATATTTTGTGATATTGTATAGAATATTGTATAGCTTCAATTAAATATTATTTTTCCCAAAGTACAATGGGAGACTGTTTTTCAAAAGAAAAGAAAAATTAAAAGAATCTTATGGAGACTGTTCCAGTAGAAATATAGGGGTGGGGCCCCTTTTTCTTTAACACATTTCGTTTTTCTATCTACTTTTTTGTATAGAGATCTTTAATCCTCATCTACATATATCTGGTGGAAGAAGGGTTCAGTCTCTTTAATTGAGGTTAGGTAGAGATGAGGGATCAGGAAAATATTCTAGATGAAATATTTGCGCATTTTCTTAAGGGTTCAAAGATTTTTAAGAATAGAGAAGTTTTAAGGCATGATTATGTTCCCGATAACCTTCCACATAGAAGGGAAGAGATTCTCCGCCTGGCTGAGATAACAGCTCCAGCCTTAAGAGGTTCTCCATGCTCCAATGTCTTTATCTATGGTAAGACTGGCACTGGAAAGACCGCGGTTGTCAGGTTCGTGTTAAATAAGCTTGTTCAAAAGGCTGAGGAGGTCGGTTCACCTGTTAAGGTCTGCTTTGTAAACTGCCGACTTGCGGGGACGGAGTACAGAGTTTTAGCAGCCTTATGTTCGAGCATTGATGTTAAGGTTCCATTTACAGGCTTAGCTGTCGGCGAAATTTTTGATAGATTTAAGAAGAATCTAGAGTCTCAGAGCATAATTTTTATAGCTGCTTTAGATGAAATCGATGCTCTAGTAAAGATTCGCGGTGACACACTACTATATGAGCTTACAAGGATAAATGAGAGTTTAAATCAGAGTAAAGTCTCAATCGTTGGAATATCTAACGACTTAAAGTTTAAGGATCTTCTGGATCCGAGAGTTTTAAGCACCTTGAGTGAGGAAGAAATGGTTTTCAAGCCTTATACCGCTGATGAGCTTCAGGATATACTCATGGAGAGGGCTAAAATAGCATTTTATGATGGGGTTTTATCTGAGGGCGCCCTTAAGCTATGTGCTGCCCTAGCGGCCTCTGAGCATGGCGATGCTAGGAGAGCCCTCGACCTATTACGGGTTGCTGGCGAAATAGCTGAGAGGAGAGGCGATAGGAAGATTACTGAGGAGCATGTGCGAGATGCCCAGGAGAGGATAGAACACGATCAGGTTTACGAGAGTATAAAAAGCTTGCCGGCGCACTCAAAAATAGTTCTTTTAAGCGTATACTTTCTCAACAAAATTGATTCTAATCGTTCGGTTACGGGAGACATATATAATCTTTACTTAGAGCTCTGTGAGCAGATGGGTATAACTCCATTAACTCAGAGGAGGGTTAGCGGGCTAATAAATGAGCTGGATGTCATGGGGCTCTTAAACTCGCGTGTTATCAGTCTAGGGCGCTATGGGCGGACAAAGAA
>JAOAJJ010000082.1 GCA_026414245.1 Candidatus Bathyarchaeota archaeon | reverse complement strand
TGGGAAGTGCTTTGTAACATTCCCATATCCATACATGAATGGGCCTCTGCATGTCGGCCACGGCTTCACCGCAACTAGGGTTGATATCTACGCCCGCTTCATGAGGATGAGGGGCTATAATACGCTCTTTCCATGGGCTTGGCATTGGACCGGTGAGCCAATAGTTGGCGCCTCGCTGAGGCTTAAGATGGGCGATAAAGATTTGATAAGGGCCCTTAAAGAAGTAGATCGCGTTCCAGATGAGGAGCTCGAAAGGTTTGTTGACCCGGTGTATATGGCGAGATATTATACGCGTGAGAGCAGGGAGATTGTTAAGAAAATGGGTTTTTCAGTCGATTGGCGTAGAGAGTTCCATACAACAATGTATGAGCCCACATATAGCAAGTTTATTGAGTGGCAGTATGAGACCCTCAGGGATCTAGGATATGTTACTAGGGGTACGCATCCAGTCGTCTGGTGTCCTTCATGCCAGAGCCCAACAGGTGATCATGATAGACTTGAGGGTGAAGGTGTCTTCCCGGAAGAATACACCCTTATAAAATTTATCTTTGGAGACGGCTATCTTCCAGCTGCAACATTCAGGCCTGAAACAATATTTGGCGTAACAAACATGTTCGTAAACCCGGACGCAACATATGTTGAGGCTACAGTCGATGGCGAGAAGTGGATTGTCAGTAAGAGCGCAGCCTTTAAGCTCTCTGGGCAGCTCAGAAAAGTTAACATTTTAAGGGAGTTTAAGGGGAGAGAGATAATTGGCAAATATTTTAAGGAGCCGATAAACGGTAGAGAGCTCCCCATACTTCCAGGGTGGTTCGTTGATCCTGAGGCTGCTACAGGCGTGGTTTACAGTGTCCCAGCCCATGCACCGGCGGACTGGATAGCTTTAAGAGACCTTATTAGTAAGCCTGACGTTCTAGGGGAATTCGGCATACCGTCTGGCGTCGTCGAAGGGATTAAGCCTATTTCGCTCATAAGCGTTGAGGGCTTCGGGGATTATCCGGCCATAGAGATAGTTGAGCAGATGGATATAAAAGACCAGTTTGACCCGAAGCTTGAGGAAGCCACTTCTATAGTGTATCGAAAGGAGTTTCATACAGGGGTTCTAAAACCCATATGCGGCAAATATGCTGGAAAGATCGTTAAGGATGTTAAAGCCCAAATAATAGAGGATTTCAAGAGAACAAACATCGCTGACTCAATGTACGATTTGCCGCAGAAGGTTGTTTGCAGATGCACAACGAGATGCATTGTTAAGATACTGGAGGATCAGTGGTTTCTGAGGTACTCTGACCCAGAATGGAAGCGCTTAGCTCATGAAGCAATAGACGCTGCTAAGATTTTCCCTGAGAGCGCTAGAGCATACTTCCACGATAAGATTGATTGGCTTAGGGATTGGGCTTGCGCTAGGAAAACCGGTCTAGGAACACCCTTACCTTGGAGCCCCGACTGGATAATTGAGACGCTAAGCGACTCAACTATCTACATGGCTTTCTACACAATAGTTAAGCATATTAGAAGATATGATATTAAGCCTGAGCAGTTAGTTAGAGAAGTCTTCGATTACATTTTCCTCGGAAAGAATAGTCCAGAAGCTGTCTCTAAGCTGTCCGGTATATTGCCGGAGGTTCTCCGGGAGATGCGTGACGAGTTTCTATATTGGTACCCCGTTGATTTGAGGGTTTCAGCTAAGGAGCTTGTTCCAAATCACCTATCATTCTTCATATTTCAGCATGTAGCTCTCTTCCAGAGGGATCTTTGGCCCAGGGCAATAGGTGTTAACGGGGTGTTGACGATTGAGGGGCAGAAGATGTCTAAGTCGAAGGGGAACTTCTTAACTCTGAGGGATGCAGTCGATAGGTTTGGTGCTGACGTTACTAGGCTAACACTCGCATTGGCTGCTGAAGACATGGATGACCCGGACTGGCGTGAGGAGAGCGCCAAAAGTATTGATGCTAGATTAAGATCACTCTATGCGTTTGTAAATCAGGTTGCGAATATGTCCGGCGAAGACGCCGTTAAGAGTATTGACAAAGGGCTTCTCTCAACGTTGCAGAGCAGAGTGCGTGCGGTGACAGAGGCTCTTGAAAACCTGAAAACTAGGACGGCTGCAGAGATCGCTCTATATGAGGTTTGGAATGATGTGAGATGGTATCTTAGGAGGAGGGAAACTCCAAATCCAAAAGTGCTCAAAGAGGCTGTTAATGTCTGGGTTAGGCTTCTGGCCCCGTTTGCACCATTTTTATGTGAGGAACTGTGGAGTATCCTTGGAAACAAGGGCTTTGTCTCAGTGGCGGAGTGGCCAAAGCATGATGAATCGAAAGTGGATATTAGGGCTGAGGAGGCGGAATCCCTTGTTAAGGGCGTTATTGAAGATACTTGGGATATAATAAGGATTATGAAAATATCTCCTAGAAGAATATATTATTATGTTGCAGCCGATTGGAAGTGGAAAGCTTATAGAAAACTTTTAGAGTTATCCTCTCTAAAGAAGGTCGATATGAGGGAAGCTATGAGGATGCTTATGGAAGATAGTGAGTTAAGAGGCGCTGCTAAAGACTTAGCTCCCTTTGTCAGCCAGACGATTAATGAGATTAACACGCTGTCGGCGGAGAGAAAACAGAGGCTTCTAGAAGCCGGCATCATAGATGAGCTAAGGGAAATTAGCGAAGCAATAGCCTTCCTTAAGAAGGAATTTAACGCTGAGGTGACAGTCTGTAGGGAGGATGATCCGCAAAAGCATGATCCTAGAGGAAAGGCTCGGCAAGCCAAACCCTATAGGCCGGCAATATATATTGAATAAATTGAATAATTCGGTTAGATTATTGCTCTCGGATACTCTCTTTATCCTTCTCCTCTCCATCATTTGAGTGCATAATTATCCGGTCTATCAGCAGCTGAATTGATGATTCAAAGGCGGCGTATATTGTTCTTCCAGCGTCATACGCTAAAACCAGCGAGAATGCGAATGCGGCTATAGACAACGCTATGCTCAGCCATCCGCCCACCTCAGGTACAGATGAAATTAGGGGCGAAGAGATCGACGCCGCTATAGCCACAATAAATATGGCTAGTAGCTCCTTTAGCGCTCTGATGATTGATGGGCTTTTTGCGGGATTGAAGCCTGGGATACGTTTTAATATGGTTTCGGAAGCCATGTCTATAAGCCTTATTAGATCCAATATAATCCTCAAGGCTATAAAGAATAGTATTATTACAGCGATTAACGCTACAGCTGCAGCTAACGTAAATCCCCCAGAAGGCACAATTGCCGTTATGGAGGGGAAGCTAATATTTAAGAATCCGAGAGTTAAAGTCACTAAAAATATTAAGCCAATGTTTATTAGAACCCTTAACACCCTTCTTTCAACATCCTCTCTCAACATAATGTCTCTCCATTAATAAGATCCTGGTTTTCTTGGATAAATATGCTGTGCCCCTGTATAAGTTTATGGGATCAAATTTATAGGCGGGGTTTTCCAATAGACTGAAGGGTTATGTCCGAGAAGAGTCGAGGTGAGTTGGAGAGCAGAAACCTAAGGCTAATATATAGGAGGACGGTTCTATCATCCTTCGGCTCCGGGCTAATAAGCCCATTTATACCCATATACGCAGCCCAGCTCGGCGCTACATCAACAGAGATAGGTTTAGTGCAAGCGATAAACTCCGTTTCGCCGAGCATAGCGCAGATACCCTGGGGCTTCATAATCGATAAGGTTAGGAAAAGAGTTTTGTTTATGTCTTTGGGTAGCTTATTGTTTTCGTTCTCGCTCCTTTTTCTCATCTTCGCTGATGATCCAATAAAGTTCATTATAGTTGTTCTGATAGCCTACTTTTTCTCAGCTATGGCTGTCCCAGCATTAAACTCTCTAATAGGCGAGTTTTCAGGGGTATCTGCTAGAGGGAAGATTCTGGCAAAGCTTAACGCTATGGCTTCTTTAGGGAGCATGCCAGCTACAGTTTTATCCGGCTATATGATTTATAGGGTCGGTGGAGCCGCCGGAGAAATGTATAGAATACCGCTCATCCTGTGCTTTCTATTTAATGCCATAGCCGCATTAATCATTCTGAGGATTAAGGAGACATCCCTATCTCAAACCTCTTTCTCGATTAAGGGATGGATAGAGACTTTAAAGATGAACCCATACTTTAAGGAGTTCTGTCTTCTCTCCATACTTCAGGGTTTCACAATGGGTCTAGCTTGGCCTCTCTTCACGTTGACAGTCGTAAAAGTTATTAGAGCTGATATGTTTCAGATATCTCTTCTAAACGTCGTGAGCGCTTCAACGGCAATATTCGTCCGCAGATTCACCGGTAGGCTTGCCGATAGGGCTGGCAGGAAGCCGCTCATAGTCTTAGGGAGGATGGGGCTTTTCCTTATTCCGCTAATATATGCTCTGGCAACATCTATCTATGAACTTATAATCGTAAATTTCATCGCGGGAATACTGATAGCGGCTTCAGACGTGGCTCTCTCAGCTTATCTGCTGGATATATCGCCTAAAACCATGAGGGGATCCTACATAAGTCTATATAATGCTGTGGCAGGCTCGTTCACCTTTCTAGGCTCAACGATAGGCGGCTACATGCTGGACTTGCTGCTGAGTTTCAGCTACGGCTTCCATGAAGCGATGATGACTATGTATGCTATCTCCATAGTTGGAAGAATCGTGTCCGGTCTACTCTATATAACCATTAAGGAGCCCTATAAGTATCCGGCTAAATTTAAGGAGGAGGTTAAGCGGATATTTGAGGAGGATTTGGAGTCAGTTGAGAAAATGATCAGATTTTATAGAAGGATTGAAGATGAGGATTTAGAGTGGTTTGAGAGGTTTTCAGATAACCTGCAAAGAAAATAATATTTTTAGCTCTGCTTTCCCAAAAAAGGTTTGAGGTAATTTTCCAAGGCATCTTCAACCTTTAATAATTAAGTAGGCTGAGTAAAGCCATAAAACAGATGGTATAATAATGCCTAAGGAGTTAATTGAGAAGTTTAGGCGCATAATAGCGGCTAAAGCTATTAGAATCAATATTGATGAAATTATCCTCATGATCCCTTCCTTAAGCCTCTCCATCTCATTATGTTTTCCCCTCTCCCCACTCGACAACCTTTCTGTTGGAACCCACTCCCCTTTCCTTCCCATAATTATTTCCAACATAGGTATCAGGCAGTTTATCATGTTATCGTTCCAGATTAGTGCTGCGCCAAAGGCGAGCTCCAAATACCTTCTCTTCACCCTAACCCTACACTCTGGCAGAAGTATCGCTGCGAAAAGAAACGCTGTCAAAACCATAAGTGCAGATATTAAGGGAGATGCTATGAACGCAGCGTAAGGAAACGTTAAGAGCAATAATAATGAGACTAAAAATCCAGGCGCCGTGCGCCAGAACTTATCTAAGATTGGGCCGGGGACAAATAGATACATTAGTGCGGTTAGAATCACAAAGGCTAGTCCAAGGGGATAAACAAGTGGATAAGCCATCTGGATAAGCGCTTCAAACCTCTCTATAACGCTTTTATCCTTACGCCCAATAATAAATTTCGCATGCTTAATTAGGTTCTGTATTGGACCCTTAATATGCCTCTTAAACCTTTTGACGGCTGAATAGTAGCTTGGCGGGACTTCCTCAAAGCATTCAGCCTCCTCGAAGAA
>JAOAJJ010000081.1 GCA_026414245.1 Candidatus Bathyarchaeota archaeon | reverse complement strand
CCGCCACTATAACATCTGATTTTGAAGCGGCATCTAAGGCTTCTCTAAACCCTTCCCTCGAAGGATTATATATGTCGCAGCCTCTAGCAAAATATATCGAGGTCTGCGGTGAAACTTTACTTTTAATGGCCTCTAGGACACTAACTATTCTCACAGCATCTTCCTCGCAATTTAGATGCAGCGTGTAGCTATAATCTCCTAAGAGCCCCCTCGTTGTATCGGCGTTAGGTCCTATGACAGCTATTGCCCTCAAATCCCTTCTTAAAGGAAGGATGCCATCGTTTTTAAGCAGAACTATGGATTCTCTAGCAGCCTCTAGAGCTAAAGCTCTATCTTCAGGCGTATCGAAAGCCTTTGAAGCCCCCTCGACGCTGACATAAGGGTTGTCAAAGAGCCCTAAAAGAAACTTAGCTCTTAAAACTCTGGAAACAGCCTCATCGAGTAGGGACTCTGAGACAATACCCTCTCTAACAGCGTTGAGTAGTGGTTCACCATAACACTTAATTCTCGGTAACTCTATATCTATGCCTGCCTCAAGCGCCTGTACGGCAGCTTCCTTCTCATCTACGGCAACATGATGAAATGTTTTAAGCATCTCTATCGCACCATAATCTGAGACCACGTATCCCTTGAAACCCCACTTATGTCTAAGAATCTCGGTTAAAAGCTCTTTCGACGCAGCGCATGGCACGCCGTCAATATCATGGTAGGCGTTCATGAGCGAGTAGGCGCCAGCCACCCTCACCGCCGCCTCAAAAGGAAATAGGAACACTTCTCTCAATTCCCTTGGAGAAACATGGACAGGGGCGCAGTTTCTTCCGCCTTCCGGAAAACCATGCGCAGCAAAGTGTTTCGGCGTAGCTATAACCCCTGAGGATAAATCGTCGCCCTGAAGCCCCCTTACATACGCTACACTGATACTGGCAACTAGATACTGGTCTTCTCCAAAAGTCTCTTCGGTCCTACCCCACCTTGGGTCTCTAGCCACGTCGAGAACCGGGGCGAGCCCCTGATGTGCTCCAATAGATCTCATCTGTCTCCTTATGGCAGACGTAACCTTTTGGACGAGCTCTGGTTTCCATGTGCTCGCCAATCCAATCGCCTGAGGAAATGTTGTTGCGCCGTAAGCCATTAACCCACTTAAACATTCCTCATGAATTATCGCCGGTATGCCCAGCCTAGTCTCCCTAATCAAAAACCTCTGAATATCGTTAGCAGCCTCCGCCATCTTAGAGGGTTCTCTCGGAGACTCACGGCTCCCTGCTAAACGCGTGATTTGCCCAATGCCTTTACCAATAGCCTTTTTAGCCTTCTCACGGGAGAACTTGCCATCCTCCAAGATCTCAGAGGCTGAAACAGAACATAGCTGCGCAACCTTTTCCTCAAGTGTCATCTTATGAATCAAATCCTTAACCCTGTTTTCCACGCTAACAGAATCCATGACAACCCCTCAAAACTCTTATGTAAAATTTAAATGAATTTAAAAATTTCGTCAAAACATAAGATTTATAATGGCAATATGCGCAAAAAATAATTAGCTAAGAGTATGCCCAGTGAAGAAAGGGGCCGGTCGTCTAGCTTGGTTAGGACGTCTGCCTGACGGATAAAAATCCAGGAGGCGCAGAAAACCGGAAAACGGAAGGCTTCTGCAGGGTCGCCGGTTCAAGTCCGGCCCGGCCCACCACCATTTAAATTCAAGCCTCACAAATAATGGTTCCTTATCTTAGATTTATTCTCTTATCGAAAATTATAGGTCTCTCCAGAAAAAGATTTCATCGCCTATATTTTGAGCGTGCACAATGTATAGATGTTTTCAGCGTAATATTGTCTTTAAATTATTTATACATCTTCTCACGCATTCTAGTGGAGGATAAGCGTATGTCTCCTGCTCAATTATATACCATTCTGTTCCACCTACTTCCCTGCAGAGATCTATGAATTCTTTCCATCTCATTTCCCCTTCGCCTAGCAGCGCCTTCTCGTTTCTTGGAGAGTACTCTTTCAGGTGAACGGTTTTAGCCCTACCGGGATAACGCCTAATAATGTTTAGTATGTTGTCTGGGCTTACGCCGCCATGCATAGCGTTTCCAGTGTCTAGCTGCATTACGACTTCAGGTCTAGCCGCATCAAAGAATATATACCACGGTATCTCACTGTTTATCGGCTGGAATTCAACCATGTGATTGTGATACCCCACAAACATTCCTTTAACAATTAATTTTTCAGAAATCTCGTTCATCAGTTCAGCGGTTTTAAGCCACGCAGACTTTGAACTCCTCATCTCTTCCGGTAGCCAAGGCACTATAAGATATTTATTGCCGAGTACACGGTTAAATTCCACGGTTTCTTTCAGATTTTCACCCATTAAAGTGTTTATGCCTATATGTGTTCCAGCAACCTCCAACCCTAAATCATCGAGAATTCTTCTAAGATCCCTTGCGGTTCTACCATAATAGCCGGCAAACTCAACGCCCTCATAACCCATCTCCGCAATTTTTCTAAGGGTACCCTCTAAGTCGCGGGCGCATTCCTCACGGACAGACCATAATTGTAAAGCGATTTTTATTTTCGTCATATAAAGCCACCATCACCTTCCCTACATTACATTAATAAGATATTTAAGTTAAATACTTTAAAAATTTTAGAAGAGGAGCGTGCTTGGCTTAATGAGCGGGGTTTTAAATTTTGGTGTTATAGGCGTTGGCGTCATAGGTAGATCTCACCTACAAGCTATTATGAGCCAGAAGAATGCGAGGGCTTTAGCCATAGCCGACATAAATGAAAAGACACTTAAATCGGTTGCAGAAGACTTCAAAATCGAGAAATTTTTTGTAGATTACCATGATCTTTTAGCCCTGAAGGATATAGATGCCGTTATTGTTGCAACGCCTCCATTCAACCACTCTGAGATAACATGTGATGCCGCGGCAGCTGGCAAACATGTTCTATGTGAAAAACCTATGGCTATGAACTCTAAGGAGGCTGTCAGAATGGTTGAATCTTGTAAAAAAGCTGGTGTAAAACTTGGCATCTGCAGCGCAAGGTCGAGATTAACTCCACAGTCTGATCTAGCTAAACAATATATTTCAGGCGGTAAGCTTGGCAATGTATATTATGCCAGGTTTACAACGATCAGGAGGAGGGGACGCCCCGGCATAGACATATTAAAGGAGTCTAAATGGTTCCTCGACTCATCCAAAGCCGGTGGAGGAGCACTAATTGACATAGGCTGCTATGATATAGATCTTGCCCTCTATCTCCTAGGCGACTTACAGCCTTTATCCGTAAGCGCCATGACATTCAGAGGCATTAACAGCGGCCTTAAATTGGAGGCGAAGTACGATGTTGAAGAGCATTCGGTAGTATTCGTTAGATTTAAGGATGGGCTGAAAATATCCTTTGAAACCGCATGGGCTGCAAACATAAATCCCTATCAGGAAACGATAATATTTGGCTCAAAGGGTGGATTAAGACTTAACCCATTCACATATTTCAGCGAGGAAGACGGGAAAGGTGTAGCCATCTCATATGATCTTAGCATCGATTGGTCTAAAATCCAAAATCTTCTGATAGAAGACTTTGTGAGAGCATGTTTAGAAGATAAGCCACCTAAAACTCCAGGTGAAGATGGGCTTAAGGTTATGCAGATAATCGACATGGCTTACAAATCGGCTAAATTAGGTAAAGAAGTAAAGTTATGAAAGCATCTAAATATTCGGGCGCATATATTAAATTATCCCGGCGCGATGCCCCTCAGATATACTTTTCCTCATCTTTCTTTTCAGCCACGTGATTATAAAATCCTCTATTCTACCCCTATTATATGGATCTTGCCAAGCTCTCTCAAGGGATTCGCAAGTATTTAGTCCGCCAGCTAGCCCAAAATAGTTTAAAACCTCTCTGTAAACCTGATCTTTCTCGAACTCGCTTAACTTAATCTTAATTCTATTCTTGCTTAGAACCTCGTTAAGTATTAGCATGAAAATCGTTTTGCTCATTTTAACTCAACTCAATTAAAATTAGGAGAAGGGGGATTAAAAGTTTATTTAAAGATTTAAATAATTGTTGTATTGTTGTTGGATGAGTATTCTTCCTCAAATCTATCTGGCGGTATGTAGCCGTCAAAGCTTTCTCTTACTTTAATCAACCATTTAGATTTGCTGATCTAGTAACTGAAAGACCTCCTCCGGAGCATTTAAAACTCTGTTTCTCCAGAACCCTTTACAGTTTAATCTTATGAAGGCTTTCTGAGACTCGAATAGTGAACGCATCCCATAATCCTCTGCTGTGCAGTTTTATCTAGAATTTGACTGAACAATTTAGCTAGGTCTTTATCAAGGTGCAATAACTGCGATCTTAACTTGTTTAACACCTTTTTTAGCCATCAGCTCCTCCGCCATTCTCCTTATTTTATTGACTTCACCGTTAACCGCTATTATTTCTAGGCATTTGTCTTCTTCGAGGTGTATGTGCGTTGTCGAGGATATGATATCTCTAAATTTATGCTGGATAATCGTCACCTTCTCTAAGAGTTTCGGCTTATCCAAATAGTATAGGACAAGCACGGCTCCGGCAACATGCCCCTTCTCATGCATCCATTTAAAATCGCTTATAAAGGCCCTCATGGCGTCGTGAATCGCCTTAGAGCGGTTTTCGTAACCCATATCCCTCCAAACACCATCAAACTCCTCGACAAGAGGCGGTGGGAGAGAGACACTGAAACGAACAACTCCCGCTTTATTCTGCATGCAGACACCAAAACAATTAATCTTCTAGAAATATTTAAAATGTGGTAGCCAATCTTCATCCCCCTCCCTAAAAAGTTCAACCACCCCCTATTAACGGAGGCTAAAGATAAATCCTTAAATTTGTGTTACAACATAGTTTTTTAGTAACATTATATAAATGGGCTTAAAGCAATGACACTGGCAATAGAACTCAACAACGTATCTACAGTATATGAAGGTGAAAAAAGGCCGGCGATTAAAGACATAACCCTTTCTATAGAGGAGGGTGAAACCGTCTATATTGTGGGGCCAAACGCCGCTGGAAAGACCACTCTTCTTGAGACCATAAATGGGCTGCTGCCAGTTTTTAAGGGCTACATCTCAGTTCTAGGCCTAGATATGCGAAAACATGGGAGAAAAATCAGATGCCAAATAGGCTATGTGCCGCAGGACTTTATGGTTGACGCCGGTGAACCGTACCGCGCTTTAGATGTTGTTTTAATGGGGAGATATGGCAAGGTGGGGGTTCTAGGCAGCCCTGGTAGAGAGGATAAAGATAAGGCTATTGAAGCCATGAAGCTTCTGGGGATCGAGAACTTGGCTAATAGACCCGTTGGAAAGCTTTCAGGTGGCCAGCAGCAGAAAGTTATGATTGCTAGGGCATTAGCTAAAGATCCGAGAATACTATTGTTGGATGAGCCGTTCAGCAGCCTGGATCCTGAATCCAGAGAGAATCTTTCTGAGCTAATAAGCCGCTTAAGTAGGGAGCGTAACGTAACCGTTCTAGTGGTTACGCATGATATACAGCAGATCGCCGGCTCATGCGGCAGAATTATAGCCATGAATAATGGAAGGATAGTTGCCGACGGAGAATTAATGGATGTTATAGAAGTGGTTGAAAAGATCCTCCCAATAGGTTTCTGGAGGAAGCAGCGATGAGTTGGCTCCAATACGCTATTTTCCAGAGGGCTATTATAGGATGCGTATTTACTGGGCTGCTCACGGGTTTAATGGGCGTGTTCGTTGTAAAGATGAGACTTACGACAATAGGTTACTCGATGGCGCATAGCGCCTTCGCTGGTGCGGCTTTGGGGGTAGCGCTCTCGTCCTCGATAGCGG